>JBIKRY010000179.1:0-9545 GCA_044348925.1 Bernardetiaceae bacterium | reverse complement strand
TGCTATAACTCAAAACGGTAGCAATATTTGGGTGTGCCATTTTGCCTTTTAGCCATTCAAACTCATTTTTTATTCTGTTTTTGCTATCTGCGTGTTGGGTATATTTTTCTTTTAAGGCTTTCATCAACACAAAGCCAAGTTTTCGGTGTTTTATTTTTACTAAACTTGTTAGGGTTGTTTCGCCTATTTGTTCAAAACTCAAAAATACAATTTTTTCGCAGGCTGCCTCTATAAATTTTTGTATTTGGGCAAGGTCTAATTGATAGGTTTTTGCCTCTGCCAAAATTTCTTCTATTTGTGTTTGGGATAATTCCCCATTATTTTCGGTTACAATTTTTGTAATTTTATTTTGTAATAGGTGGAGATTTTCTTCTTTTTTATCTTTTTGCCAATCTTCAAAAACTATTCTATAGCTGTCTTCTATCCATTCATTATCTCGTAAATACGCAATTCTTGCCCCACCAAACTCGTTGCGTAGCAAAGCCTGAAGCACAAAATTATCTAAATTTTCACCTACTAAAACTACTTTTTCGAAAGAATGTATTTTATCTAACTGATTTATTTTATTGATAATCAAGGTGTTATCCAAACTTACTTTATCTATATCTTCCCTTGTCAATAAATCCATTGCCGTATATTCATCTTTGAAAGTAATGTGAATACTGCAAGTCCCTTTTTGTTTTGCTTCTGCAATCCAAATAGGAGCTTCGAGTTCTCGTTTTGCAATTTCTTTCTCTAATTCTTGTTCGTCTATATTGGTGCTGGAATTTTTCTTAGCTCGTTTTACGACCAACTCGGCTATTTTTCGGACAGTTTCGGCAGTTTGAATAAGTATTTGGCTTGGCTCGATGGTGTCGTTGTGGTCTATATACAAAAACCATAAACATTGCTCGCCTAAAGATTGCACAAAAAGCTGTTGTTTAGGCAAGTTTATTTCGGGCAAAGTCGTACTTGCAAGAATATGTAAACCGCAGTTTTCTCGCAAAAATTTCTGTATTTTAGTATTTGCTTTTTCGGAAATATCAAAGGGTAAAAACAAAAAAGTTTCTATGGGAGTTTGGTTATTACTGCCTTGAGTTTGTCTATATTTTTCACAAATACTTTGTAGAATATCTGATAAAATATTGACAATAGGAAAGCCTTTTCCGTGCAAAATATATTCTGCATTGTGGTCTATTCCTTCAAAAATATTTCCATATACTGTCCTTCCTTGTGGGTGGTCGTAGATTATTTTTCGAATAGGATAGATTTGTGAACTACTTTTTATCTCAAAAAACAGAGGAATATGCCCCTTAAATTCTTCGACACCAAGGCGTTGTAAAGTTGCAGTTTGTCCGCTAAAAGTAGCAGCAGACAAATATTCGTAAGTAAAGCAAAGAAATAGCGGTGAACTTGTCATAAAAATAAAAACTTTCGAATACAAATATATGTATTCCTCAAGCAACAAAGATAATAGGAAACAAAAGTAATACAAAATAAGCAGTTAATGAAATAGTTTTTCCGCATCAAAATTTGAAAATAATTACCAAATTATGTTTAAGTTTTAAAAGTATAATTTAAAAATTTTGCTATAGAAAGACTAATAAAACTTTACAAAATTATGAAAATGATAAAAAATATACCAATTTTGTGCTAACCAAAACCTAAAAAATAAAAATATGAAAAATGTAGTATATCTTCTGTGCTTATGTGTTCTTTTGGCTTGTAAAAAAAAGGAAGAAAAAATAATTACTAACAATATTTTCCCTAAAACTTCGTGGAAAAGTGCCGAAAAAAACAAATTTCCCTTATATTATCAGTTTACAGATAGTGTTACTGTTTTAATTAGAGATGATAGTGGCGAAATTGCCAATATGTATCAAGGAAAATATGTCTATCAAGGAGATACTTTGCGGATTGAAGTAGTAACAGACGAAAGAGAAGCAGGTACGATGAATGGCTACAAACAGACGTTATACCATAAAAATAATGTTTTATATTTGGTTTCAGACCAAATGCCTAATCAAAAAATAGATATGTATGCCCAACCAGATAGTTTTATCAAAGAAAATTTGCAATAAATAGGTAAACTAAAAATAAAAAATTAGTATTTTTAAAATTAAGTAATATGAAAAAAATATTTTTGTTTTTTCTTTTTGCAATTATTTTGCAAAATATTGGTTTTGGACAAAATGCAAAATCTACAGTCGGAAAAGTACGCCATTTTGAAAAATTTCCCTCTATTTATGTTCAAGCTCGCCATGTAGATGTATGGTTGCCCGCAGATTATGACAGCACCCAAAAATATGCAGTCTTGTATATGCACGATGGGCAGATGCTTTATGACAGTACAAGTACGTGGAATCATCAAGAATGGCAGATAGACGAGGCTATGACAAAGTTGTTACAAGATAAAAAAATTAGAAATACCATTGTAGTTGGCATTTGGAATAATGGTGCTTTTAGACATTCGGAGTATTTTCCACAAAAAGCAATCAAATATATTCCTAAAAATATAGCAGATAGTCTAAATAAAATCAATTTTCAAGGCAAAGCACAAGCAGATAATTATTTGCGTTTTTTGACCAAAGAACTCAAACCGTTTATAGATAAAACATTTTCTACTTATACCGACAAAGATAATACGTTTATTGCAGGCTCAAGTATGGGAGGTTTGATTTCGTTTTATGCTATTTGCGAATATCCTAAAATTTTTGGTGCTGCTGCTTGTATTTCTACCCATTGGATAGGAGACGTAAAACAAAAAAATGATTTTATTCCACAAGCATTTCAAAAATATTTTGCTAAAAATATGCCTTCTCCAAAAAAACATAGGCTTTATTTTGATTATGGCACAGTAGCTTTGGATAGTTTATACAAAAGACACCAAATAGAAATGGATAAAATTTTGCAAGCAAAAGGATATACCGAAAATAATTGTACCAGCAAAGAATTTGTTGGGGAAGACCATTCCGAAAAATCTTGGGCAAAAAGAATACAAATTCCACTCGTATTTTTATTACGAAAAGACTAATATTAGACTTTCATTTTGCGACGAATATAGGAAAGCAACGAAAAATTTAGGTATGTACGCATTCTTGCCAGAAAATCTATATCTTTTGTCAAGTTACATTTGCTAAAAATACGCAATGCTTTTGTTCCAAAACTAAAATATTGCCCACTTGTTTTTTGCCAAATTTCTACCAATATTTTTTCAAAATATATGCTTGGATAGCTATTTGTTTGTCGATTTGCATACTTTAATTTGGTAAGCCAATCCGCAATAGCTTGATAATTTTCTATATGTATTGGTACTTTATAATGTGAAAGTTGTCGGTGTAAAGATAATTCGGTTTCGGTTGCCAAAATTTGTAAATTGGCTATTTGATAAGCTAAAATTTTGCGAATATTTTGTTCTTGCGTGTTTGCCAATCTTAGACTTGTGTTTTGTGTATGTCGTCTATGTTTTGCTAAAATAATTGGTAAATTAGCTACTTGATGATTTTGTGCAATCCGTACCCACAAATCATAATCTTCGGCAGTTACAAATTCCTCTCTGTATGCTAATTTTTGGGGAAACTCTAATGCAGTTTTTCGCAACATTACCGTACATTGTTGAAAGCAATTTTGGAATAGCAAATAACTTGGCAATATTTCTGTGTTTGTTTTGGGCTTTATTTGGAATAATGTTTTTCCATTTTCGTCTATATATTCTGTGTATGCACCTACTAAAGCAATGTTTGGGTTTTGGTCTAAAAATGCCGTTTGTATTGCCAACTTATTGGGCATTGCATAATCGTCATGGTCTAACCAAGTAATGTATTCGCCTTTTGCTTCTGCAATTCCTGTATTTCTACTTGCTACTAATCCTTTGTTTTGTGTTTGTTGTAAGAATCTAATTTTTTGATTTTGAAAACTTTGTGCTATTTCCGAGCTTTTATCTGTCGAGGCATCATCTAAAAGTAATAGCTCAAAATCTTCAAAATCTTGTTGTAAAATACTGTTTATAGCCTCATATAGATACTTTTCTCCATTATAGATAGGCATAATTACAGTAACTTTCATATAAAATGACTTTTATTAATTTTTCCAAATGTACTTTTCCTATTTTAGGTTTTCCGCATCAAAATTTTAAAGTAAGGTTTATGTAATAAAATTGTAATAAAATTCGTCTTACTGCTAAAATATTAAACACAGATAACACAGAACACGCAGATTTACACAGTTTTTCTACTTATAGTACCTTCCTTAACTTATATTTTTCTATGTATCTATGTTACTATGTGGTTAAAATAATTTTGATGCGGAAAACCTATTCCTATTTTGTTATTGGACAGAAGTTACAAGTTGTTTTGCTAAGTAATTTTGGTATAATAAAGCAGTCATACCGTCTTTTAGTCCCACATCTGGTGCTATAATTTTGTCGGCTCCTGCAAATTCCATAGCTCCTAAATATATTTCGGTAGCAGGAATAATTACGTCTGCTCTATCACTATTCATTCGCAAGGCTATTTCTCGGTCTTCCATCGAATAGCTTTCTATTTGTTCTTTCACTCTTCTTACTTCTTCTATACGTAGAGTTAGGGCTTGTTTTTCGGTTGCCAACTCAAATATTTTGTTGATATTGCCCCCTGTTCCAATGGCTGTAAATTTGCCCAGACCTTCAGTATTTTTCTTTACCCATTTTTTCAAATCTTTCCAACCTGCGGAGGTATTTCCATTTTCGAGTTTTCTTACCGAACCTATTGGGAAAGATTTTGTAGCTATTTTTTCTTGTTTTACATAAATATTCAATTCTGTACTTCCACCTCCTACGTCTATATGAATATAATTGCGATAATCTATATATGTACTAATTGCATTGCCTATAATTTCGGCTTCTTTCCCGCCTTCTATAATTTCTATCTCCAAGCCTACTAAAGTTTTGATTTTATAGACTATTTCTAATCCATTGGAGGCTTCACGCATGGCAGAGGTTGCACACGCAAAATAGGAATCTACTTCGTACAAATCTATAAGATTTTTGTAGGTTTGCATAAGTTTAATAAATTTTACTTCGCATTCCAAGCCTATTTTTCCTGTTGTAAATACATCATGTCCCAAACGCAATGGGAAACGTATATATTCTACTTTTTTGAAGTAAGGTTGTCCGCCGCTTTCTAAAACATTGGTAAGTTGAAAACGAATAGCGTTGGAGCCTATATCGATAACGGCTAATTTAAGAGTTTTCAAGATGGTAGAATTTTGCTGATAGTAAGTAATTAAGTATTTGTAAGTAATAAAAAAGCATATTCGCCTTTAGACAAATGTATTGATTAGCAGACATTTATACAAATGAAAACGTGGGCTTAAATTTGTTCACTTAGCTATGTTGTGCTAATTTTTGTAAATATAAAGTAATTATGCTTAAAAATTTCATATTTACTACTATTTAAGCATATTTTTTTTATTAAACCTAATTAAATGTTAATTATGATTTATGATATAGTTTTAAATGATTTTGTTAGAAATAGCAAGAAGTGAATAAACAATGTTTGGGTAACACAAAAAAAGTTTGTAAGGATAAAATTATTTAGATTTGTTTGTGCTTAAAGAAATAAAAGAATAAATTATTTTGAATAGTTTTAGAAATTTAGAGAAAGTTATTAACTTGCGAGCCGAAATGAAAACCTATGATTTTTCTAATTACATAGTTTTTCTTTGTTATTCATTAATCTTAAAAAATAATATCAATGGCTTATCTGTTCACTTCAGAATCTGTATCGGAAGGGCATCCTGACAAAATTGCCGACCAAATCTCTGACTCTATTCTTGATGCAATGTTGTCGCAAGACCCACATTCAAGAGTTGCTTGCGAAACCTTAGTAACTACAGGTTTAGCGGTTGTTGCAGGCGAAATTACTACCAATGCCTATGTAGAAATTCCTGATATTATTCGTGAAACTATCAAAAAAATAGGATATAATAATGCCGAATATAAGTTTGAGGCAGAATCATGCGGGGTTGTGGTTGCATTGCATAGCCAATCTGCGGATATTGCACGTGGGGTAGATGAAGGCGAAAATAAAGAACAAGGTGCTGGCGACCAAGGTATGATGTTTGGGTATGCGTCTAAAGAAACACCAGAATATATGCCTATGGCTTTGGCTTTCTCTCACCGTTTGATGAAAGAGTTGGCACGTATTCGCAAAGAAGAAAGTAATTTGATGCCATATCTTCGCCCAGATAGCAAAGCACAAGTTACTATCGAGTATGGTGATGACAATAAACCAAAAAGAGTGCATACGATTGTAGTTTCTACACAACATGATGATTTTGATGTGGAAGAAAAAATGTTGCTAAAAATTCAGGAAGACATCAAAAATATTTTAGTTCCACGTGTAATTCCTGCCGAACTTTTAGACGCAAACACAATTTACCATATCAATCCAACAGGAAAATTTGTAATTGGTGGACCACACGGAGATTCTGGCTTAACAGGTCGTAAAATCATTGTAGATACCTACGGTGGTAAAGGTGCGCATGGTGGTGGTGCTTTCTCTGGAAAAGACCCGTCAAAAGTAGATAGAAGTGCAGCTTACGCATCTCGTCATGCTGCCAAAAATTTGGTAGCAGCAGGCGTTGCTGACGAGATTTTGGTACAAGTAGCATACGCTATTGGCGTAGCAAAACCCGTATCGGTAAACGTAAATACCTACGGTACAGCTAAAGTAAAACTTTCTGATGAACAAATTGCAGCAAAAGTAGCAGACCTTTTTGACATGCGTCCAAAAGCATTAATAGAAAGATTGAAATTGAAAAACCCAATTTATTTCCCTACAGCATCTTACGGACACGTAGGACGTGAGCCTTATACACAAGAAGTGGAAGTATTTTATGTAAAAATAAAAGAAGAAAACGGCGTAAAACAAGAAATAAGAACCAAAGAGAAAAAACAATTAGAGTTTTTTACTTGGGAAAAACTTGACCACGTAGAAATCGTGAAAAAAGCATTTGGAATATAAACTATAAAAAGATGTAATCCTACAAAGATTACATCTTTTCCTAATTTGGATAGAAAAAATTATGCAAATACAGATTTATCCCCCTTTAGCTTTCTCTGAAATAGGACAAAGACAAAACAACGAAGATGCTATTTTCCCAGATATAGAAACGGCTAATGACCAACAAAAGCTATTTTTAGTTTGTGATGGTGTGGGTGGAATGAATAAAGGAGAAGTTGCAAGCAACTTAGCCTGTCAAATTTTTGCTAAATATATAGCAGAAAATCCAAATAAATCAACAAGAGAATATATCCAAAACGCAATTAAAGAAGTTCAAAAAAGTTTTAGCCTCTACGAAAGCCAGCACCAAACTGCACAAGGTATGGCAACAACCCTAACAATGTTGCATATTCATGAAAGTGGTATTACACTTGCCCATGTTGGCGATAGCCGTATTTATCACATTCGAAATGGTAAAATTTTATACAAATCAGATGACCACAGTTTAGTAAATGAGTACCTAAAACATAAACTTATTACTCCAGAACAAGCTGTTTATCACCCGCAACGTCATATTATTTTACAAGCCATACAAACAAATAGAGAAGTAAAAGCAGATATTTGTCTATCTACAGATATAGAAGCAGAAGATTATTTTTTCTTATGCACAGATGGGGTCTTGGAACATCTAACAGACGCAGCTCTATGTGCTATTTTATCCCAACACAGTTCTGATAAAGAAAAAATAGAAGCTATAAAAAATTATTCTCAAGGTAATACGCAAGATAATTTTTCTGCCTACTTAATTTGTATTCTGGATAAAGAATAAAAATTGCTAAAAAATATACGAACACAAGCAATTTTTGGGAGTATTTTTTATTGCTACGTCTTCATTTGTAAAATTTTTATAAAAAAAATCTCTTTTTTTATAAAAAGTAGAACTTTTTTATTTTTTTTGCGTTAAAACAATGTTACACTTTACTGTATCATATAAAAGTTGGCTAAATAAACCAAATTTTATAAATATTCCGTCTGGCAATAAAATCCCGTAATAGAATGAGACAACTGAAAATCAGCAAGCAAATTACCAACAGAGAATCGCAATCCTTAGACAAGTATTTGCAAGAAATTGGTAAAGTGGACTTGCTTACCCCTGACGAAGAAGTAGATTTGGCAAAAAGAATTCGTGATGGAGACCAATTTGCCTTAGAAAGATTAACCAAAGCTAACCTACGATTTGTAGTGTCGGTAGCAAAACAATATCAAAACCAAGGACTTTCTTTGGGAGATTTGATTAATGAAGGTAATTTAGGATTGATTAAAGCCGCACAACGATTTGATGAAACCAGAGGTTTCAAATTTATCTCTTATGCAGTTTGGTGGATTCGTCAATCTATTTTGCAAGCTTTAGCCGAACAATCTCGTATTGTCCGTCTGCCTCTCAATCGTGTAGGCTCTCTTAACAAAATTTCTAAAACTTTTTCTGAACTCGAACAGAAGTTTGAACGGGAACCTTCGCCCGACGAGTTGGCAGAAGTCTTAGAAGTTTCGACCAGCGAAGTAGTGGACACCCTCAAAATTTCGGGCAGGCACGTTTCTATGGATGCACCATTTGTGCAAGGCGAAGAAAATAGTTTATTAGATGTTTTGGAAAATGATAGCGAAGAAACACCAGATTCGGGCTTGATTAGTGATTCTTTACGCAAAGAAGTACAACGTGCTTTATCTACACTTACCACGCGTGAGGCAGATGTAGTAATGTTATATTTTGGCTTGAATGGCGAACACGCAATGACTTTAGAAGAAATTGGCGAAAAATTTAACCTAACCAGAGAAAGAGTTAGACAAATTAAAGAAAAAGCTATTAGACGTTTGCGACATACTTCGCGTAGCAAAGCCTTAAAAACATATTTAGGATAAATACGACCTATCATAAAGACTTTCCAATTTATAAAAACTTGGAAAGTCTTTATCTTTTTATGCAATACACCCGTAAAAATCATAAAAATATAGCACGCAAGTCCTACATTTTTACATAAACTATTTTTTTGCTTTCAAAATAGTCTTCCGAAAAATAGGTTTTAATATCTGTAAAACGATGATGATAATTAAAATCTTTAAACTCTTCTCGTAAATCTCCACCTTTTAGCAATAACATACCATTAGAAATAGTGTTTTTATTGGTTTTATTGATTCGTTTTTTAGACCAATAATACAAATTTTTGACTTCGGTTACTGCACGACTCACTATAAAATCGTATTTTTGGTCAATATCTTCCACACGAGTTTGTTGGGCAATGATATTTTTTAAGCCCAAACTTTCGCTAACTGCCTGCACCACTTTTATTTTTTTCCCAATAGAATCTATCAAATGAAATTTGACTTCGGGAAACAAAATAGCAAGCGGAATACCAGGGAAACCGCCACCAGTACCAATATCCAAAATTTCTGTTTCGGGCTTAAATTGTATATATTTTGCAATGCTTAAGGAATGTAAAACATGGTGCAAATAAAAACTTTCCATATCTTTGCGTGAAATCACATTGATTTTGCTATTCCAATCTTCGTACAAAGGCTGTAATT
>JBIKRY010000178.1:0-9553 GCA_044348925.1 Bernardetiaceae bacterium | reverse complement strand
TCCTACGGAACTTAAAGTTTAAACATATTCCTATATTTCTATAAATATTTCGTGCATATAGCACTATAAAAACAAATGAATGAATATTGTAAGTCTAATACAAGTTATATCACAACTGTATATTTTCTTAGGCGAATAAAATGCCTAAAACTTTGCTATACTACAACTAAAATAATTTTATAAAAAACAGAACATAAAGATGTCATCTTTGAAAAAAACCAATTAATTTTTAGTATAAGTCTTAAAAAAACTTACATTAAAATAGGCAAAAAATTTAATATTTCTAATTTTTTTATATCTATATGCAATAGGTATTTTAGATATATTTTACTTTTTTTCTATTTTTGTTTGGTATTTTAGTAATTATGCGTTATTTTGCTAATAAGTTACTTATTTTATAAAAATTACGCTATAAAATAGTAAAAAAATTAGCAAAAAAACAGAAAAATAACAAATCATAGAACAAAAGTATGCTCCATTTGTTGATAAATAATCTTTGATTCTATAAAATTTTTCTACTCAATTATCTATAAAAGTATAAATATTGCAATAAAATAATAATATGGCAAAAGTTACATTTGATGGCATCGAAATTGAAGTTCCAGACGGTTCTACGATTTTACAAGCTGCCCGTATGATTGGTGGCGATATAGTTCCTCCTGCAATGTGTTACTATTCTACCCTCAAAGGTAGTGGTGGCAAGTGCCGTGCTTGCTTGGTAAAAGTAACCAAAGGCTCTGAAAAAGACCCTCGTCCTATGCCAAAATTGGTAGCTTCTTGTGTTACCCCTGTGCAAGATGGTATGGAAATTCAAAATACATTGAGTCCCGATGTATTAGAAATTCGCAAAGGAATTGTAGAATTTTTGCTTATCAATCACCCTTTAGACTGCCCAATTTGCGACCAAGCAGGCGAATGTGATTTGCAAAATTTTGCCTTCAAACATGGCAATGTAAGACAACGCTACGAAGAAAAACGCAGAATTTTTGAAAAAGCAGAGTTAGGACGTTATATCCAATTACACATGACAAGGTGCATTTTGTGTTACCGTTGTGTATATACTGCCGACCAACTTACCAATAAACGGGTGCATGGCGTACTAAAACGTGGCGACGCAGCCGAAATAGGTACGTATATACACCAAGTTATCGAAAATGATTTTTCGGGCAATGTTATTGACGTTTGTCCTGTAGGTGCATTAACCGACAAAACTTTCCGTTTCAAAAGTAGGGTTTGGTTTTCAAAACCTGTAGATGCACACAGAAACTGCGACAAATGTTGTGGAAAAGTAGTGTTATGGTACAAAGGTGATGACGTTTTGCGAGTTACAGCACGAAAAAATGACTATAACGAGGTAATAGAATTTATCTGCAATACTTGCCGTTTTGAAACCAAAAAGACTTCTGATTGGGTAATTGAAGGTGCAAGAAAAATACCAAGAACTTCTGTAATAGCACAAGGTCATTATGAAAAAGTAAAAAATCCTGAATTTTTGCTAAACTATGCCCAAGAACATTACAAAACTATTGAAGACACCAAAGTACACCAATTGGAACAATTAAAATTGCTGAAAAAATAAAAATATAGACCATGTAACTTGCATAGCAAGCCTATAATTTGTAGTTTGGCATCAAACCCAAACTACAAAATCCCTACTACGTTGCCTTATCTACCAAAATGATTCATTATTCCTATACCAATAACCGAAAATTTTTCTACTTTTTTATTGTATTTGTTTGTACTTACTTAATTTATTTAGGCTATTTATCTGTATATTTGCTTGTACCTTATGGTGATGAAGTCTTTTTTGCAGATATTGTGCATAATTTTTTTGTAGAAAAACGCATTGTAGGCACTGCAAATGCACTTTTAAATTTACATTGGGAACAAACCCAGCAAGAATCTTTAGGCTATGGCAATATGTACTTTTTGCTAAGTTCTTATTTTTGTGCTATTTTTGGCGGTTTCACGATGGAAAATTACCGAATGGCAGGAGTTTTCACGGCTATTTTGTCTGTAGTATTGAGTTATTTCTGTGTTTCTTTCCAAAAATTTCTAAAACCTGCTTACCTTTATTTTTTTGTTGCTTGCTATTTATTTGATTTTGCTTTTGTTCAAGGCATTATGCAATTTCGTATGGACCAGATGGCATTGTGCTTTGTATTGCTTGCAACTATTTGTTGCTTGTGCAATAATAGGCAAAAAATTGTAGCCCCTCCCCTATTCTATACAAGTTTTTACCCACTTTTCTACGCTTTTTTTTCGGGTATTTTTGCTGCTTTAGCACTCTTGACTACGCCACGTGTTGCTATTTTGTTGGTAGGAATAGGTTTGGTATATGTGCGAAGAACTTGGCAAAATAAAGCTAAAACTATAGATTTTGTCTTGTTTTTGGTAGGGGTAATTTTGGTATATGGAACTTGGATTTGGGTAAAATTTGGGGGAATTGGCAATTTTATAGACTACTATTTGCACCAAAAACTTGTGCTTGTGTATATGAAACAAGAAAGTAATTGGATTCGTACTTTAGTGTTATTAAATACCGATTTTAGTATCAATATTTTTCAATATCCGAGTTTTTTGGCAGTCATCATTGCTATTGCTGTGCAAATCAAAACTTTTAAAAAGAAATTTATAGATGATGAATTGATGTTTATGAGTTTGTGTAATCTTATTTTGTATTATTTGTTGATTCACAAGCAAGTATATTCTTTTTATATTTTGCCATTTACTTTGCTCATTATTCTCAAAACATTGCAAAACATAGAAACCATGAAGAACAGAAAATATATTTTTTATAGCTTATTAAGTTATACTATATGTATTTTTTGTAGTATTTTTGTATATCGTGCCATTAAATTACAAATTTTTGCAGGAGATAAAAATTACACCGAATTATATAAACAGATTAGAAATAAAATTCCAAAAAATAGTAATGTAATAGGTAGTGAAACATTTTATTATGCCATTACTTGCAATCAAAGCAATTTTCAATATCTTGGTATTGTTATTCCACCTATCAAAGACCAATCTATTATTGATTTGCCACGCACTATTCAAAAAATGATAGACATACACAAAACAAGTTTTAAACCACAGTACCTTATTATCGAAACCGAAAATACACAAAGAAACAGAGATAAAATGCTACAAGAAGCCTATTTTAAAGCATTTCATTTAGTACCTTATCATCAAATAAGTATTTCTACGGAAAGTACAGGCTTTGCAAAATTTGCAAAATCTATGTATAAAAAATTTGGTTTGGCAACTCCGCCAAATTATAATGCAATGATTTATAAGGTGGTAGAATAGATAAGTAGTATGTAGCTACTGCTACGTACCCAATTATGCAGTGTACGTAGCAGGATTTAGTTTATGCTATCTTTGATTTTCATCTTTTGTTTCTTCATTATTGGTAGGAGATTCAAATTTTGCATTTCTATCAAAAGAGTTGCGAATATCTGAAACATCACCTTCCAGCACCACTTTTTTGACTTGTGTGTACATAAACGAAACCGCCAACATAATACCTCCTAAGAACAGTAAAGACATTACTTTTGCAAACATAGAAATAGTGCGGAAATCCATTACAAAAAACTTTGCCAACATAATACCAAATATTGCTAACGAAATCATACGCAAATCTTTAAGTTTATAACGCATACCTATATATAAAGTAGCAGTTGCAAACAAAGTCCAAAGAATAGAATATGGCAAACGGCGGATACTATACAGCAATTCGTCTAATTCTTGCCCCTGTTCGTAGAAAAGTAATACTGAAGTATGCTCTAATTCGGCTGAAGCGTGGAAAATTAAGACAAATAGTACATACCAAATCAAATAGCTAAACACCGAACTATTATCTGTATATCTGCGATAAACATCATATATCATCAACAAAATCATACTTACCGAAAGTGTTACGTTGATATAATGAATGGCAAAAACCCAGAAAGATTGGTTTTGCATCAAATATTCGTTTCGTAAATCGATGACACTAAAATGGACATACAATATATATAGTGCTGCCGAAAATGCTACTAAATAATCGGCTGCTTTTTTCATAGCTTGTACTTTTATTTTTCCACCAATTACCCAAAGTGCCAAAATAAAACAACTATTATAAATACCTATCCAAAGTCTTTTTACATCATTGATTTCGTAATTGTGGTATTGTAATTCTACATTTCCTATTAAGTAAATTAGCAAACCTGCAAAACCACCAATAATTCCCATATATAATTGTTTGCGAGTGGCAATAATATTTTCGCAATCTTGGTCTTTATGAAGAATAATAGCGGAAATAATAGCTGCTGCAATAGTTAATAGTGTAGAAAATACCGCAGTATTAAAAAACATTACAGGCGAAGGTTGTGTATAGGTTTGATGCCAATTTACAAATAGTGTAACAAAAGTCATCATCATAATAATTGCAGAGGAATTTCGCAAAATTTGTAATTTACTTGCGTATCCTAATGCTACAATAATTACTGCTAATACTGCCAAATAACGGTTTAATTCCACATATTCCATTTCCATAAAAATAGAAATAGTTACCAAAAATACGCCAAAACCTGCTACGTGATTCAATAATCTTTCTTCAAAACTATCGTGTCGCAACAACACAATGGTAAATATAGCATTGGCAAATCCAAATAAGAAGGTATATTCTCCCAAATCTGCTTGCAAAGTTTCGTGTTCGTACAACAATCGTACAACGGTATAAAAACATAGCAACGTATTGAGTACCAATGGAAAATATACTTGTTCGCCATGTCGCCACGTATAAGCTATGTATAAAGTAAAGAAAAATACATAATATACTGCTGCAAACATAATAGCTGTTGAAAAAATGCCTTCGTTCAACAAATCTGTTTCGGGTTGGTGAATCCAGCCATCAAAGGTAATAATGGTTAGCCCAAAAATAATAAAGTTAATAAACTGCCATTTTTTATAATTAGCTACCATTGCCATAAAAATATTCATCATAAGAATATAGCTAAAAAATAAGGTATTGCTAAAATCTTCGTCTGCATTGACAATAAAAGGCGTGGCATACGCACCAATTAAACCCAAGATAGCCAAACTTTTTCGGTCATATAGCACCGCTAATCCTAATGCAATGAGTGTAATAATGGTATCTAAGAAAAATGCAAATGCTTGATTTAAAACTCGATATTCATAATACCCGAGATAGGTTGTGTAATAAAATACCGCAATACTGCCATAAATAAACAAAGAGCTAAAGGTTTCATTGCTTTGTCGCATCGTGTGTGCAGTAAACAACATTCCAAAAGCAATACCAATGCCTAATACAATTCGTATATATTCATTCAAAAAACCTTCTGTTCCTGCCAAATTAAGCAAAGTAAACACGCCAATCGTAATCAACAACACGCCAACTTTGCTAATAAGCCCCTCCCCTACCATTTGTTCAAAATCCTTTCTTGGTTGCTCCAGCATTTCTACGTAGGTTGCATTCAAGTCTTTAGGAACTTTTTTGTCTGATTTTGGTCTTTGTAGCGTAGTTGGGTCTTCGCCTTCGGTTTGCAATTCGTCTATGAGGCTATCTCTGACCAGAGATTTTCGTTCATTTTCTTCCCAATCAAAACCTCTTGCAACTCTTTCTTGCTTGCGTTTAAACTCTGCTTCTTCGTCTTCGCGTTGCTTGCGAGTTTTTCGATACGGATAAGGTAGATTTTCCAATTCCTCATCGCCAAGAGTCAAATCTCCCTTTTCCAGCAAAATTTTATAATCTTCGTCAGTGTTATATTTCACAAAATCATCTTCGACATTATTTTTGATAAGGTTTCGATGTTCTGCTATTTCAGACTTAAATCTGTCTATTTGTGCAATCAAATCTACTGTTTTGTCAATAGGTTCGTTACTTGTTTTATTTTTATCGTCCATAAACTTAGATAGTTCTGTGCGTAAGAATTTCCATTAAATTACTAACAAAATAACTTATTTGCATTTTTTATTTGTGTAATTTTTGTGAAGGAGTTTGGTAAAAGAGTTATTCATAGCTTATTTTCCTACAAAAAAATTTGCAAAGGCTATACAAAAGTAAATATATACTAAAAAAATAGTATTCCAAACCAATTTACAAGTTTCTATACAACAAGTTACAAGATATGTTAAAAACTTGCAAATATTTTGTAACTCTGTGCCAAAAAATTGTTAAAAAAACTTAATCTGTGCCTAAAACTTACATAATATTCTAACTTTGCAAATAAAAAAGATGAGAAATTCCTTGAGATTATGTATTGCTATGTTATGGCTTTTGTTGTTGCAAATATCCTTATTTGCACAAAAGAGGCTTGTTTTTAGTGATAATTTTAATGATAATAGTCGTTATTGGCGGATTGGAGGTGATTTTTCGGGCAATTATTCGATACAGAATGGGCAGTTGTGGATAGAACACCGCATTCCTAATGGCTATAAAATAGAAACAAGACCTATTTATGTCCACCCCGCAAAAGATTTTAAAATTACTTGCAATATTTCCCAACAACAAGGAGATGACAAAAACGGCTTTGGTTTGGTTTGGGGAATGAAGGACGAAAATTATTTTAATGCTGTAGAAATAACTTCGAATGGTAAATTTATCCTTTACAGTATCGATAATAACCAAATGAAAACTATTGTAAAATGGTCTTCCTCGCCAGATTTGATGGGTTTTAGCCAAACTAATACGCTGACTTTGGAACAAATCAAAGGCGTAATGTATCTATCTATTAACGGCAAACAACAAAGTTCATTTGCAAGCCCTGTATTTTTTGGAAGTAATATTGGTTTTATTGTGCATGGCACTAATACGGTTTCAATAGAGGATTTAACTATTTTTCAAGATGGTGCAGGAGAAATAAATTTGGTAAAAGATTTGAAATTTGACGAAAAAGGAAAAGAAAATTTAGGTACTAATATCAATAGTAAACTTGATGAATTTGCCTGTAGAATAGCACCCGATGGCAAAACTTTGTACTATGTGCGAAATGGAGACCCGTCTGATATGTTTTCGGCAGGAAGACAGGATATTTGGTATGCAAAATTAGAAAATGATGGCAAAACTTGGGGGCAAGCAAAAGCCCTAAATGAGTTATTAATGGGACAAGCAAATGCTATTATTTCTGTGATGCCCGACAACAATACGCTGATGTTGTTTAGAAATGGAAAATTATTTTATGTGCAAAAACAAGCAAATGGCTGGAGTCCTTTGCAACCTGTAGTAATTCAAAATGATTATAACCGTGGGCAACTTTCGAGTCATTGTTTTGGGGCTGACCAAAAAACTCTCATTACTTGCGTAGAACGTGATGATAGTATGGGCGGAATGGATATGTATGTGAGTTTCCTGCAAGCAAATGGCACGTTTTCGGAGCCAAAAAATTTAGGTGCTACCCTCAACACACCGACAGATGATTTTTCGCCTTTTTTGGCAGCAGATGGAAAAACTTTGTACTATGCAACACAAGGAAAAGCAGGATACGGAAACATAGATATTTTTGTTACACGCAGACTCGATGATTCGTGGACAAATTGGTCTGAACCGCAAAATCTTGGCTCCACTATCAACTCCGAAGACAATGAATCTAATTTTACCATTCCTGCCTCTGGAGATTATGCCTATTTTGCCTCGACAAAAGATGCAATGGGTGCAAAAGATATTTTTCGTGTAAAATTGCCAAAAGAAGTACAACCAGAACCTGTAGCTATTATCTACGGAAAAGTGCGAAACAAACAAGATAAAACTCCTCTAAGTGCTGCTATGACCTATTTTAATCAAACCGAAGAGATTGTAATTGGGCAAGCAAATGCAGAACCAAGCAATGGCGACTACAAAATAATTGTACCATTGGGCAAAAAATACAAAATTTCGGCACAACATCAAGGTTTTATAGATGCACAAGATAGCATAGATGTTACAAATTTGAAAGAATACAAAGAAATTCAATTAGATTTATTCCTAACACCATTAGTAGAAGGACAATCTGTACGATTAAATGGCGTGTATTTTGTGCAAGGCGAAGAAACTCTGTTAGCAAGTTCATTCCCTGAACTCAAAAAATTAGTAAAACTTTTACAAGACAACCCAACAATGGAAATTCGCCTCGAAGGACATACCGACAACCAAGGTAGTGCCTATTTAAACCAAATTTTGTCAGACAAAAGAGTAAAGGCGGTAAAAAAATACCTCGTAAATGCAGGAATAGCAGACAAACGTATCAAAACACAAGGATTTGGCGACAAAAAACCTGTAGCAGACAACAACAACCTCGAAACCCGAAAATTAAACAGACGAGTAGAATTTGTGATTATTAAGAAATAAGGAGGAATTGTTTTTTTGTACTGTAGCCTTTAGGCTACAGTACAAAAAACTTAGGAAATATGTAACCAATCGGTTGCATTTTCATAACTATCAAAATATTTGTACTCTAAACTATATTTTGCTTGATACATTTTTCCTAATTTTGTAATAGCATCATGAGAAGTAATTTTCCCAAATAAATCTTCAGCTTCTACAAATGCTACTTTGATTTGAGCAGGCAATACGGTTGCAAACTTTGGAAACCAATCTTTTATAAACCATTCCGAAGCCTCACGAGATAAGATTTTTCGTTTGCGTTGGTCTATAAGAAGTTTGCTTGGTTGAAGTTCTGCCACCAAATTTTGTAATGTTTCTAAAGTTGCTTTGTACTCTTCGGTACGAGTAAAATTTTCCCAAATATAATATAAACATTCTTGACTTGCATCATATTCGAGTCGCATAAAGCCATTATCATATAACACTTTGTTCGTATGCATATCTATACAAATTAAAGTAAATAAAAAAAGATAGTTGGCGTTTCGTAACATTTTGGCTATTCGCAAAATGTTATGGAGTAATTGACAACACAAAGGTGAGAGTTTTATTGCATATTTCCAAATTTTTTTAAAACTATTTAGTATGCTTGCATAGTATTTTTTAGGTAATTATTTTAAAATTTATCAAAAAATAGCTATAATTTTAGCAAAAACATATATTTTTAGCTATTTTTTTAGATAATTGTAAAATATTTATTTTGCAAAAAAATAATTCATCAGCCTACACTTGCAATTTTTCGCTGTAGCATAGACTATGCTAAAAACTTTAACTATTTTTAGTGTTCTTTCTATGCTACAGCTTTACGCCCTCAAAAACCCTAATTCATACACCTGCGGTTGTAATTTTTCGGTCAATAATTTATACGCCTCCTCAAAAGCCTTGAAACTCACAGGCGGAAAATCTCCGCTGGCGTTGCGGGCTTGCAATGCCTTCCGAACTTGATACCAACCTACATCACAACGGTTTAACTTCAATTCTTCACGTACCGTATGCACGTCTGTATGGAGGAAATAGGCTTGCCACAATTTTTTGCCTTCTGCTAAAACTGCTTGCGATAAATCCGATAAACTTGCAAGGTCTTTAAGACCTTGTAAGTTTTGTGTTTGTGGTAAATTTTGTAAATATTCCACCATAAAATCACTTTCAAACCTTTCGGGACTGCCCACTTCTGCCTCCGTAAAAGGAATA
>JBIKRY010000176.1:0-9568 GCA_044348925.1 Bernardetiaceae bacterium | reverse complement strand
GTTTAGTATCTTTTTTATCGTCTTTTTTGTCCTCTTTTTTGCTTGCAATATCTTTGGTTTTTTCGGCAGTCCATTTAATCCAAGTACCATCAAAATTTTGCCCTTCGCCTTGCAACATAGTCGCAGTGGCATTATTTACTTTCCAACCCGACAAACGAATTTGTCTTTTTTCGGTTTTATCATTGGCATTGATTTGCAAAACAATATTATCTTTTTCTATTTTGATAGTTGCAGGCACAGAAATAGTATCTTTTTCAAAGATTTTTCCTTCTTGTTTTTCTATTTCGCCTTCAATTTTTAGGACATAGTTTTGTGTTGCATTGACGGTCAATTTATATTCGCCACGCAAATCTGCTACATTAGATTCTTTGATGGTGTATTTTTTGCCTGCAATCCAATTTTCATAAATAGTTGCCCCTTTCTCAAAAATATCTTTCGAGGTAACAAGGAAATTTGCATTTGCTCCTTTTTTCAAATTACCCAATTCATTTTCAAGTTTTAGTAATTTGGCAGGTGTAAAAGTTAGGGCTTTCAAGGCTATTTTTTTATCCAAACCATATTCCACAGCTTTTAAAACATTTTTCAAAAAGTCTGCTTTGTTTTTCAAGCCTTGTGTCGTAAATGCAAATTCTATATTTGCATTTGCTACAGTTGCTGCATTGCTTGGTGCAAGTTCCCAATGTTTCATTTCGGTCAAACTCACATTCAAGGCATCAATCGGGTCTGTTACATCGTATGCTTCGGGATAATTGACAGGAATGATGAGGCTTGCATTCATTTTTTTTATTTCTGCAATTCGATGATATTCATCGCCACCGCCTTTGATAATATATTGTTTTCCAAATTCGTCTCCAATTTTATCGGCTCTTAGTGCATCAAATTTGTTAGAAACTTCAAATATTTGTGGCAAATCTTGAGTTTTATTCCAATTATCCAACGAGATATTGTATTCTTTTTTAAAACCGCCATTTTTATACCATTCCGCATCTAAATAGGTTTGTCGCAACAACGCAATAGAACCCATCAATGAGCTTGGATATGCCTGCACCGAAGTACCTTTATTAAACGAATAATGTGCTGTTGCATTAGCTTTGAGAATAAGTTTGTTTTCTTTTTCGTCTGCCAAACTTACTACTATGCCTGTTCCGCGTGCTATGCCATCTGCGTGGTGTGTAAGTACAGTTCCAAAACCTAATTCCCTTAGTTCTTTTGCGTCTTTTGGCACTGCTACAAATTGTTCTGCTGCGTTGATTTCGGGTTTTATTGCCGAATTCCAATTATATGCACCTACTTTTCGGGAGTTGTATTCCAAACGACTATAATTTACAGGCTCTTGTTTTGGCTTTACAATACCATAATCAGAGTAGGCATCAACAAAAGAAGGATAGATAAATTTGCCTTTCATGTCTATAATTTGTGCATCTTTTGGAATGACAATATTTGCACCTACCTCTTCTACTTTTCCATTATAAATTACAATACTTGCATTTTGGATAACTGTTTGATAATCCACAATAATTGTTGCATTGGTAAAAGCATAGCGGCTTGGTCTTTCGTCATACGCACCATTGACAGGAAATGTGCTTTGGGTTTGTGCTACTGTTGCATAGCTTAAAGGCAGTAAACCTAAAGCAAGGCAGAGAATTTTTTTAGATAGTTTGTTCATTGGGATTTTTAAGTTAGGAATCTGTAAAAGTAGTAATTTGTAGGAACTTGTAGAAATTTGTAGGATTTTTTTTAGGTTTTCGGCACCAAAATTTTAAAGTAAGGTTTATGTAATAAAATTCGTCTTACTGCTAAAATATTGAACACGGATAACACAGAACACGCAGATTTACACAGTTTTTCTACTTATAGTACCTTCCTTAACTTCTATTTTTCTATGTATCTATGTTACTATGTGGTTAAAATAATTTTGATGCGGAAAACCTAGATTTTTTTTATGCTTATTTGTTAATTTTCAAAACTTTTCCAGACTCTTTATGACGCATTTTTTCGGGTATTACTGCTATGATTTCGGTTTGTAAAGCTACTAACATACGTTTTTTGATGATATTTCTTCGCACCAACAAGCTAATTTCTCGCACAGGTTCGGGTTTTTCAAAATAGCGTATATTATCTAATTGGTTTTCAGATAAATTATCTAATGCAAGTTCGGGCAATAGCGTAATACCTGCGTGCAAATCTACCATACGTTTTAAAGTTTCCAAACTGCCTGCTTGGTAAGAAAAAGATGTATTTGTAGCCTCACTCTGTAGATTACAAACTTGCAATGCTTGCACACTAAAACAATGTGTATCATCTAATAAAAATAGATTTTTTTTGGCTATTTCCTTGTTTTGAAGGGTTTTATGCGAATATAATTCGTGTTCGGGAGAAAGATAGGCTACAAAAGGTTCATAAAATAATGGAATTTCGGTCAAAGCTGTTTCGTTTAGTGGCGTTGCCAAAATTCCACAATCTATGGTATCATTTTTAAGTTTTTGGATAATATTTTCCGTTGTCAATTCAGTTACTATCAGTTTTACTTTTGGATATTTTGTAATAAAATTTCGCAAAAATAAAGGCAACAAATAAGGTGCTAAAGTAGGAATAATTCCAACTTGTAATTCACCTTGTATTTCGTGTTGCAAATCTTTTACAAGTTGTCGTAATTGGGAGGCTTCTTGCACTACTTTTCGGGCTTGTACCAAAATTTCGATACCTATTTCTGTCGGAATAATAGGTTGTTTGCTACGGTCAAAAATAATAATTCCAAGTTCCTCTTCCAATTTTTGTATTTGCATACTCAATGTGGGCTGTGTTACAAAGCATTTTTCGGCTGCCAACGAAAAATGTCGGTAGGTATCAATAGCAATAATATATTCTAATTGTGTGAGTGTCATTTGAATTGATTTAAGGAGGTTTTGCAACGCAACATTACCAAAAAATTAAATCTACTACGTAAATTCTTGGCTTTATTGCTTAAATCTACATTGCCTATATTTTGCTGACGTATATTCGCCAACATCACAATATCCTCCTTAGTAAATATAATTTTTGGTTTGTTAGTTATTTAATTTATTACAAACCTTAAACCACAAGGCTTTTTTATGTCATTTTGTCGTTTTTTGGTGGAATTTTGAGGGGCAAGTGAAAATTATGGCAGGGAGTTATTATACAATAACTAATTTTTTAATACTTTAATTTCCGCTACTTCATAACGAACTATTTGAGAATCTTCGGTAATAAAAATAACGTGAGCTACAGATTAAAATTCTGCTAATATAATTTGCGTAGCAACCGTATATTTGTCTTTAGGCAGCCCGCCTAAAGACGAATATACGGTATCCATAGTTTACATTAAATTAGGTATTTACTAATAAAAGAAAAGATTATTTTTTAAATAACCTTTCCATATATCCTGGAACATCAAACAAGAGCATAAGCATACTAACGAACAAAATTCCCGAAATCCAAGCCATTGTTGCCCACTGAAAAATTAGACTTAGCACCAAAACAATCATTGCAGTAAAACCACTTCCAAAAACAATTAGATAAGCTCTGGCAAGAGGGTCATATTTTGGTTTTTTTTTAGCTTTTAAGTCTTGTTTTAGGTCTTTTTTTTGCATTTTATTTTTTGTTTTAGTTTTCAAAGTTGTTTGTAGGTTCTAAAAAAGTATCCATAAGCACCAATATAAAAATTAAATTGTATATTTTTTTTATAATTTAGTAATAAGTATCAAATAAATTACTCTTTTCTACAATATAAATCATTCATAAGCAATGAGTTATATTTAATATTCTATATATTTTATTGCATATCTATTTCTTATTAATTTTTGTGTTTGTTTGTGTTACACGAATAACTTTGGCTACACAAAGAAAACTATTTTTGCTAATTTTTGTACAATTTTGACAGAAAAAATAGAAAAATATCTATTCGCAATATAAATTTTATATTCTAAATATTTTAGTAATAATAAAATATAAAAAAATTTGTAAAATATTATTTTTATGTTATGTTTGGTGTGTAAGCATTTCTAAACTAAAGTATTTACTAAATTATTATAAAATTTACTAATTAAACAATCATTTATCTCTTTTATTAAAAAAAATAATTTATTTATCTGCTAACATTATGCAAGAATTACTCTATCAAAGCACAAAATCTAAAATTTGGAAATCACAAATAGATAATGGAGAATATGTGATTATTAAAGTTTTACATACAGACTATCCAACTCAAGATGATTTGAATCAATTAAAAATAGAATATGATATTACGCAAGCATTGCAATCAGATAACATCAGAAAAGCCGTAAAATATGGTGATTTTGACGGAAAACCATCTATTTGGTTAGAATATATAGAAGGTGAAACCCTCAAAAAAAACTTAGAACAAGGCGAAGGAATTTCCTTGACTAAGTTTTTTGAAATAGCTATTGATATTACAAATGCACTACTTGAAATTCATAAACAAAATATTATTCATAGAGATATTAATCCCAACAATATTCTAATTAATCTTCAAGGGCAGCCTATATTGATAGATTTTGGAATAGCATCGAGATTTAACCTAAAAGAAAATCATTTCTTAAACCCAAGCCATTTGGCAGGTACTCTTATGTATATTTCGCCTGAACAAACAGGACGTATGAACAGAATTGTTGACCAAAGAAGTGATTTATATTCTTTGGGAATTACTTTTTATGAAATGCTTACTAAAAAATTGCCTTTTTATAGCCAAGATATTGCCGAACTTGTCCATTTGCATATTGCACAAGTGCCAACTCCACCACACGAACTTACATCAACTATTCCTGTAGCTTTGTCAAATATTGTGATGAAACTGCTTGAAAAAAATGCGGAAAATCGGTATAATTCGGCTTATGGCTTATATAAAGATTTACAAAAAGCACAAAAATTATTTTTAGAAGGTAAGATAGACCAAACATTTGCATTAGGTACAGAAGATTTTTCTTCAAAATTTCATATTTCTCAACAATTATATGGACGTGAAAAAGAAAGTGAATTGTTATTAGCACAATTCAAAAAAATTACTACACATAATTCAAAAGAAATTTTATTGGTTGGTGGTTATTCTGGAGTAGGCAAAACTTCACTTATTCACGAAATACACAAACCTGTAACAGAAGAAAAAGGATTTTTTATTGAGGGAAAATTTGACCAATACCAAAAAAATGTGCCTTACAGTGCTTGGATTCAAGCATTTGAAATGTTTACCAATGCTTTACTAAGTTCTGATGCTACTACCTTATTGCAGTGGAAAAAAACTATTTTAGAATTTGTAGGAACAAATGGAAAAGTATTAATCGATGTAATTCCACATTTGGAACTGATTATTGGCTCACAGCCCGAAGTAAGTGAGTTAGGTTCTATTGAGGCTCAAAACCGTTTTATCTATATTTTCCGCCAATTTCTCAAAGCAGTAACGGCATTTGAACAGCCATTGGTAATTTTTATAGACGATTTTCAATGGGCAGATTTACCTTCTTTAAATCTGTTACAAGCTATTGCTACCGCAGAAGATATTGGTAAATTATTGATTATAGGAGCTTATCGCAATAACGAAGTGAGTAGTTCGCATCCTTTTATAGAAACATTAGGAAGTATTAAAAAAGATACAACTCTCGAAATTGATGAAATTATTTTACAAAATTTGCAATTAGCTGATGTTACAGCTATTATTCAAGATACGATTAAAGGAAAAGAAACCGAAGGTATCGCAGAATTAGCAGCACTTGTTTATCAAAAAACAAATGGAAATGCTTTTTTTGTTAATCAATTTCTAAAAACACTTTATACAGAAAATTTAATTGCTTTTGATTATCAAAATAATTGTTGGACTTGGGACATTAAGAAAATAAAACGACAAAATATTACTGATAATGTTGTAGAATTAATGGCTTCTAAAATCCAAAAACTGAACGAAGAAACGCAAAATATTCTTAAAAAAGTAGCTTGTGTTGGCAATAAGTTCAATTTTGTGATGTTAGAATTGTTGGGCGTAGATAGTAAAGTGGTAGAAAATATTTTGGAAGAAGCACTGATTGAAGGCATTATTATTCGTATCAGAACAGGTAGTTATAGTTTTGCACACGATAGAATACAACAAGCAGCTTATTCCCTCATTCCAGAACAAGAGAAAAAAGAATTTCACTTAGAAATTGGGCATTTATTGTGGGAAGATTACAAAAATAATGAGCATAATTCCTCTACTACAGTTTTTGATGTTGTTAATCAATTTAATAGAGCTATAAATTTAATAGCTGAGGATTTTAAATTAGAATTAGCAAACCTAAATATGAAGGCAGGAAAAGCAGCGAAATCTGCCAATGCTTATGCGGCTGCACGGGAATATTTGCAATTAGCTACGCAACTTTTTGAAAAAAATCTTTGGGAAACACAATATGATACAGCAGTAGAACTTTTTAGTGAACTTGCAGAAGTGGAATATCTCAATGGTGCTTTTGAAGCCTCACAAGAATTGGTAGAACTTATTTTACAGAATGTAAAAACAGATGTGGAGAAAGCAGAAATTTATAATATGCTTATTATTCAAAATACTTTGTCTTCACGTTTTAATGTTGCTATTGAACTTGGTGCAAAAGGTTTGTTATTAATGAACGAAAACCTTGCTACCAACAATTCTATGGAGATTTTGCAGGCAGAAATAGGCAATATGATGGGAAAAATTAATGGACGTGATATTCTTTCCTTAATCCATGAACCTGTGATGCAAGAGCCAACAAAAATTGTAGCTACAAAATTATTAGTCAATCTAATTCCCACAGCATATTTATCGGGGCAAATGCCATTATATGCCCTCATTAGTGCAAAAATTATTAATATCGGTTTGCAATATGGACACTCCAAAGAGTCTTCGCATGGGTATTCCAATTATGGTGGCGTAGTAGCAGCCATGATGGGCGAATACCAATTAGCGTATCAATTTGGGCAATTAGCGATGCAATTAACCGAAAAGTTTGAGAATATGTATCTTCGTTGCAAAGACTCTATGTTATTTGGGAATTTTATGAGTCCTTGGGTACGACATATTAAAGAAACAGAAGCTATTAATTTAGAAGGATTTAAGTTAGGATTAGAAACGGGAGAATTACAATACCCTGGTTATATTGCAATGTTCCAAGTAATGTCGCCTTTGTATAGAGGTGAAACTCTTGAAAATGTACTTGAAAATGCAAATAAATACTTAGATTTTACCAATAAAACCAAACACCAATGGGTTTATGACGGTATTTTTGCCTTGAAAATGGGAGTTTGTAATTTATTAGGAATAAGTCATTCTCTCGAATCTTTCAGTTTTGATGAAATAGACGAAAACAAAGAATTTAAGGAATGGGTAGAAAGAACAAGTTTTAATGGTGCTGCATTTTATCATATTCTCAAAGCCGAAACCTATTATCTTTATGGAAATAGTGCATTGGCGTTGCAACATTTGAAACAGGCAGAACCTTTTATGCCTGCTATTGCGGGAATGATTATTACCTCGACTTATAATTTTTATCATTCATTAGTCTTGGCAGATTTGTATGGAAAACAAGTGATTAGTGATGACGAAATAATTGCACAAATTACGCAGAATCAATTACAGATGAAAAAGTGGGCGGATAACTGTACCCAAAACTTTTTACATAAATATTACTTAATTGAAGCTCAATTAGCAAAAATACAAGGCAATATTTGGGAGTCAATTTCATTACATAAAAAAGCCATAGACGAGGCAAAAGAAAATAAATTTATTCAAAATGAAGCCATTGCCCAAGAATTATTGGCAAAATTATGGAAAACGCAAAAGCAAGACGAATATGCTGCCATACATATAGAAAAAGCCTATTATGCCTACAAAGCATGGGGTGCTTTTCATAAAACTGCGTTGCTCAAAAAAGAATATCCATCTTTGCAACAAAATACGAAAAAAGGAACATACGAAACAACGCTATTAAAAACAATCCATGTTAGTCAAATGCCTTCTATGACAACTATGGGCAGTTCGTCAAGTATGTCTATTGATATTAACAGTATTTTAAAAGCCTCACAAACCATTTCTAAGGAAGTTGTATTGGAAGAACTTTTACAAAAAATGATTTATATTTTGGCGGAAAATGCTGGAGCTACCTATGCTTGTTTGTTATTGCCCAAAAAAGACGAATGGTATATCGAAGCTGTTTACAAAAATTCGCAGACACATATTTTAGAAAATATGTCTATACAAGGAAATGCTCCGCAAACCATAATGAATTACGTTTTACGAGTTGGTAAAACTGTTTTGCTTGGAAATGCTTTTCAACAAGGTACTTTTGTAGATGATGCTTATATAAAAGCTAATAAAACGAAATCAGTTTTGGCAATGCCTTTGTTAAAAGGAAATAAAATACAAGCTATTTTATACCTTGAAAATAATTTGAATGAAGAAGTATTTACAAAAAATCGTATTGAAACACTTACGTTATTGTCTTCACAAGTCTTGATTTCTATTGAAAATGCAACATTATATGCGTCTTTGGAAGAAAAAGTAGCAGAAAGAACCAAACAACTTGCCGAAAAAAATGCAGACATTACCGCAAGTATTACCTATGCAAAGAGAATACAAGAGGCATTATTACCACAAAAAATACTATTACAAGAAAATTTAAAAGATTACTTTATCTTATTTAAGCCGAGAGATATTGTTTCAGGAGACTTTTATTGGTGTGCATACATCAGTGAAATTAACAAAACAATTTTGGCTGCGGTAGATTGCACAGGTCATGGCGTACCTGGGGCTTTTATGTCTATGATTGGAGAATCTCTGTTGCAAAAAGTCGTTTTTGATATGCGTATCTATGAAGCAGATGCTATTTTGGAAGAAATGCACAAAGGCATTAACCGCATTTTGAAACAAGACGAAACGCAAAACCAAGACGGAATGGATTTGGCATTAATTGTCATAGACAGAGTAGGAAAACAAGTAGAATTTTCGGGAGCAAAAAGTTCACTTATTTATATGCAAAATAATACATTGCACGAAGTAAAAGGCAACAAACACGCCATTGGAGGAAAACAACGTGGCAATATTTTAGATTTTACAAAACATATTGTAGATATTTCTACTCCTACAGATTTGTATTTGTCTTCAGATGGATATAAAGACCAATTTGGTGGAAAACTCAATAGAAAATTTGGAAGTAAACAGTTTAATGACCTTCTCTATCAAATTCATCAAGAAGAGGCAAACTTACAACATAGCATCTTAGATAAAACCATTACGGAATGGGCTAAAGCAACACACCAAAAACAAATAGATGATATTTTGGTAATAGGGGTGCGAATTTCGGAATAAAAAATGCTTAAATTTATTTAAAAAAAGGTATAAGTTTTGTCAAACTTTATACCTTTTTTTCTCTGTTTTTGCGTGATAAAATGAAGAAAATTTGTTTTTTTAACGTGAACTACGGATACCGTATATTCGCCTTTAGGCGGGGCTGCCTAAGCGAATGAGTCTGGTAAATTGAAAGAAAAATAGTAATTATTTCTCAAAATTTGTGAATTTATAACCAAGTTC
>JBIKRY010000177.1:0-9568 GCA_044348925.1 Bernardetiaceae bacterium | reverse complement strand
AAAGAATATCAAGAATTGTTGCAAAAATATCAAGGTAAATTGCCAAAAAACGAAGAAAATCAGCAACAGTGGCGTGCTTATGAGGAGGCTTTACGTGATTATGAGGAGGCAGTCGAAGAAAATGCCCGTAAGTACGAAAGAAAAATAGAAATAGAACACCAAAAAATAGAAGCAGAACACCAGAAAATAGAAGTAGAACACCAAAAATTGGCTATGGAACATGAAAAAATAGGACAAATACAGTCAGCCAATTTTGACAAGCTACGGGCAGAAATAAAAAAAGATGGTTTTGCGGTAGAAAATCTACAAATCAAAATGAATGACTCGTTTGTCGAAATCAATGGTAAAAAAGTAGATACAGACAAAGCAGAAAAATATCGTAAAATGGTAGATTTTAAAAAAGGTTCTACTTTTGAAGTGGTATTATTTTGAAGTTGTATTAGATTAGATGTAGCTAAACAATAATTTTGCTACATAAAAATTTCAAAATTACATTTGCTACGTTTTTACTTCTCAAAAAAAAATACTTTCCAAGTTTATGGCTTGGAAAGTATTTTTTTTGGAAAGTAGTCTTAGCGGACTTCGCCGTCATCTTTTTTAGTTTCTAATTGGTCTTGCAATGCTTGTGGTAAATTAGAGAAAAAATTATAACCTGTTGCTTTTTCAATTTCTCGTACCGTAACTCTATAACTTCCCCAAGGCTTTTTATCTACATCTTGTACATTTGGCGTGTCTATAGCAATTACCCTTGTGTTTGCATTAATTCGTTGCAAATCTCCATTTCCGTTATCCAAAATTACTACTATTTTCCAAACTCTTGCAGGCACAGTAATTTTGCCTCCTGCTATTTCGTTTTTCTTTTCGTTGTCTTTGTTGATTCCGCCTTTTCCATAACTTCCACAAATAATATATAATTCTTTGTTTTGGTCGGTTGCCATTCTCCTACAATATTCTTCGAGCATTTTCCACGTTTCTTGATTGTTTTTAGGTGCTTGCGGAATGATATTGGTCGTATAAAAAGTAGCTAAATTATCCTCTGCATTTTTATCTCTATCATCAGACGGACACATGTGTCCCCTATCAAAACCAGAATTTGTATAGTCTTTGGTAGCCACTTGATACCAACCACTTGGCAGGCTTTCGTCAGGGTGAAAATCTTTACTTCGTTCTGCATCTCCTTTCCACGAACTATTCAAGTGCCAAGCTACCCAATTTGCAGTGCCACGACTTTTGTTATAAGACAAGGCATACTGTTTGCGAGTAAGCAAATAATTATCTCCCATTGCAATATTTGTTTGGGCATTGCTTGGATTTCCTAACAATAAATGGTCATTGTCTTTGACATTAGTTGGGTTAGGAGTTGGCGTTGGTTTATCATTTTTGGTATTATCTGTAACTGTATTAGTAGTAGCAACTCCAGTCCACGCCAAATCATCTATGTTTACTCTTGCACCCGAAGCCGAAGTATTGCGAATTTCGATGCGTACTTTGCCTGTAATGCCAAATTTTGCGGTTTCTGCTTTGGCTTGTAATTTGGAAACTACCCCTGCTTTTTTCCAAGTGCTACCGCCATCAGACGATATCCAAACCTCTAACATAGCATTTTTGTCAGGGTCATAAGAACCATATAAAAAGCTCAAACTATTGGCTTGTATCTCAAAATTTGAGGTTAATTTTCCCCCATCTTTGATACGCACCGACTTTTTGCCATTTTTAATGTCTTTGTCATCATAACCTATCAAGGCTTCGTCTAATGTCCAAGTGCCAGAAGGCATATTCACTTTATCTTTTGCATATCCTTGTTTGGAGGCAGCCTCAAAGGTTTCATTTTGGGCATACGAGCCATAAGATAGACCTAAAAAGAGGGCAGAAATCAATAAAAACTTCATAAAAATAAGGTTTAAAAAGTATAAAATAATAACAATTTCATTGATAAATAATTTGTATAACAAACTTTATTCTATTAGAGTTTATGAATAATTTGTATAATAGACTTTAGTCTGTTTTTAAGTAGTTGAAAATCAATAACTTGCACAGACTAAAGTCTATGCTACAGCAATTATTCCTACACTCACCTAGTAGTTTTTGTAGCAAGGCTATTTTACAATAGGTTTTCCGCATCAAAATTTTAAAGTAAGGTTTATGTAATAAAATTCGTCTTACTGCTAAAATATTGAACACGGATAACACAGAACACGCAGATTTACACAGTTTTTCTACTTATAGTACCTTCCTTAACTTATATTTTTCTATGTATCTATGTTACTATGTGGTTAAAATAATTTTGATGCGGAAAACCTAATTTTACAACATATTCCTTGCCTTCAATTCCAAATATTTATTAATTGCATTAATGGTTAGGTCTTGAGGTTTTGTCAAAATAGAGTGAATACCATATTTTGCCAATTCTTTTACAATTAATTTTTTTTCATAGATAAATTTCTGGGCAATAGTTTTCACATATACATCTTCGGTGGTTTCGGTTTGCATAGTTGCCAAACTACTAAGTTCTGTATTTTCGAAAAAAATTACTACTACCAAATGTTGCTTTGCTATATTTCTAAAATACGTTAATTGACGTTCTAAAGAAGACAAACTTTCAAAATTGGTATATAAAAATAGCAAACTTCGTTGTTTGATATGCACCCGCAAATTGATAAATAGAGATTCGTAATCAGATTCTTTATAAGCTGTTTTTTGGTTGTATAATATTTCTAAGATTTTGGACATCTGCCCTGCTCTATTGTCGGCAGGCAAATTAGTATTGACTTTGGTGCTAAAAGTAATGATGCCTGCTTTATCTGATTTTTGAATGGCAATATTAGAAATTACCAAACTCGAATTAATGGCATAATCCAATAAAGTCATATTTTCAAAAGGCATTTTCATTACCCTACCTTTGTCGATGATGCTATAAATTTGTTGTGATTTTTCGTCTTGATATTGATTTACCATTAAGGAGTTTTTGCGAGCTGTAGCTTTCCAATTCAAAACTCTGATATCATCTCCTTGCACATATTCTCGTATCTGTTCAAATTCACGATTTTGCCCCATTTTGCGAATTTTTTTTACGCCTAATTCTTTCAAATGGTTAGAAATGGCATATAATTCATATTTTCGCATTTGCAAATAAGACGGATACACAGGCACAATTTTGTTGGCATCAAATTGAAAACGGCGGGCAAGCAAACCCAAAAAATTACTTACAAACACATTCACAGCCCCAAAATTATATTCGCCTCTGCGTGTAGGTCTTAGGGTATAACGCAATGTTTTTTGGGTATTTTTGGCAATATGTTCTCGAAAATAAAAATCCCTCACTTGAAATTGAAAGGGAATTTCGTCTATTACTACAGCATCAATATCAAAAGGATAATTATTTTGAATTTCGATAAATAGTTCATTTTCATCACCATTGGATAATTTATCGGCACAAATTCGTTTAGCTTTGATAGTATTGGCATTGAGATATAGCAAAAGTATATCTAATAACACAAATAAAACGAATACGCCTACGCCCAATTTGGCAATAGCTACCAAAAAATTAAAAGAAAAACCTATAATAAAAACCAGAATTAAGACAAACAAAAGATAAAAAAAACGGTTGTTGAGATAGATAGATTTTATAAATTTCATAGAGAATATGTAAAGAATAGCTATAAAATGCGGAAAAATACGACAAGCACTTCGCAATTTTACAACTATTTTTGATAATTACAAAATTAGCTACTGAATACTTGCTTACAAAATACAAATTCTACAAAAATCATAAAAGGCTTTTGAAAGCCTTTTATGATTTGATAAGCTGTAAAGTTTTTTATTTCTTTAATTCTGCAAAATATTTGTAAAACAAGGGAATAGTTTCTATGCCTTTTTGGAAATTAAATAAGCCAAATTTTTCATTTGGTGAATGAATAGCATCTGTATCCAATCCAAAACCCATCATTACTGTATCTAAATTTAGCTCTGCTTTGAACATGGCAACAATAGGAATACTGCCTCCTCCGCGTTGTGGAATAGGTTTTTTGCCAAAAGTGTCTTGATACGCCAATTCTGCGGCTTTGTAAGCTACAGAATCTATTGGAGTAACTACAGGCTCGCCGCCATGCTGTGCTGTTACTTTTACAGTTACTGCTTTGGGTGCTATGCGAATAAAATGCTTGGTAAATAGGTCTGTAATTTCGTTAGAAACTTGATTTGGCACCAACCGCATAGATATTTTTGCGTATGCTTTGGAAGGAATAACTGTTTTTGCACCTTGCCCTGTGTAACCTCCCCAAATTCCATTGACATCTAAAGTAGGACGAATAGAGGTTCTTTCTAAAGTGCTGTAGCCTGTTTCGCCATAAATATCAGGCAATTCTAATGCTTTTTTGTAATTTTCGAGATTAAATGGTGCTTTTGCCATTTCTGCTCTTTCTGCCGCCGAAAGTTCTGCAACTTTGTCATAGAAACCTTCCACAGTAATATGGTTATTTTCGTCATGCAAAGAGGCTATCATTTTGCACAAAATATTAATAGGATTTGCTACTGCACCGCCATACAAACCAGAATGTAAATCACGATTAGGGCTTGTAATTTCCACTTCCATATAACTCAATCCTCGTAAACCCGCAGTAATAGATGGAGTGTCATTAGAAATCATACTTGTATCCGAAATCAAAATAACATCTGCTTTTAGCTTTTCTTTATTTGCTTTGCAAAAAGTAGATAAATTTACCGAACCAATTTCCTCCTCCCCTTCAATCATAAATTTTACATTACAAGTCAAGGTATTGGTTTGCATCATGGTTTCAAATGCTTTGAGGTGCATATACATCTGCCCTTTGTCATCACAAGCACCACGTGCATAAATATAGCCATCTGCAATACGTGGCTCAAAAGGAGGCGAAGTCCACAAATCTATAGGGTCGGCTGGTTGTACATCATAATGCCCATAAACCAAAATAGTTGGCAACGTAGGGTCTATGATTTTTTCGCCATATACAATCGGATAACCTGCTGTTTGGCAAATTTCTACATGGTCTGCACCAGCAAGTATTAATTTATTTTTGATAAATTCGGCTGCTTGGTGTACAGATGCACCGTAAGATTTGTCGGTGCTAACCGATGGAATTCGGATTAAATCGCAAAGCTCTTCGACAAATCTTCCTTGGTGTTGGGCAATATAATTATTCTGTGCGGTAATGGTTTGCATAAACTACGTATGTTATTATTTTCGGCAATATGCAATATTTTTTTAAAACTAAAAAATACGAGTGAAAAATTTAACAAGTAAATCCTAATGTATTTTTATAGAATTTTGCAAATCCTATCTATTTTTTTAGCTTTGCGAAACTTTTTACAAGCATGAAAATACTACATACCGCCAGCGAAGCTATACAAGCTATTCAATCTCAACAAACTGTATTTATTCAAGGTGCAGCCATGACCCCTTTGCGTTTGGTGCAAGCAATGACCGAAAGGGCAAACGAATTACAAAACGTAGAAATAGTGCATATACACACTGAAGGACAGGCAAATTATGCCAAAAAAGAATATGCAAGTAGTTTTCAAACCAAAGCATTATTTGTAGGTGCAAATATTCGCAATTATATCGACGAAGGAAACGCAGATTATGTGCCTATTTTTTTGAGTGAAATTCCTCTTTTATTTAGACGAGGTTTAAAAAAAATAGATGTGGCATTAATTCAAGTTTCGCCTCCTGATAAACATGGTTTTTGTTCTTTGGGAGTTTCGGTAGATATTGCCTTGGCAGCAGTCCAAACCGCCAACTGTGTAATTGCCCAAATAAATCCTCAAGTACCTCGATGTTTTGGGGCAGGAATTATTCACCAAAACGATATTCACTTTGCTATCGAGGTCAATGAACCTATTTTTCAGGCACATAAACGGACTACTACCACCGAAGAACAAGCAATAGGCAAAAATATTGCCTCTTTGGTCGAAGACGGTGCAACTTTACAAATGGGAATAGGCTCTATTCCTGATGCAGTTTTGGCAGAACTTGGCAACCATAAAGATTTGGGAATCCATACCGAAATGTTTTCAGACGGCTTGGTAGATTTGTATGCAAAAGGTGCCATTAGCAACCGTTACAAAAAAGTAATGCCTAATAAAATTGTTTCTTGTTTTGTGGTAGGCTCGCAAAAAGTCTATGATTTTGTTCACGACAATCCTATTATTGACCTACAAGAGGCATCTTTTACCAACGATACGTCTTTGATTCGCAAAAATCCTAAAGTTACTGCCATTAATAGTGCCATTGAAATAGATTTGACAGGGCAAATTTGTGCAGATAGCATTGGAACAAGGCAATTTTCGGGAGTTGGCGGGCAGATGGACTTTATTCGTGGTGCTGCTTTGTGTGAAAATGGCAAGCCAATTATTGCCATGAACTCTATCACTTCGCAGGGAAAATCCAAAATTGTACCTTTATTACAACATGGTGCTTCTATTACCACTACCAAAGCACACGTACATTATGTAATTACGGAATTTGGAATTGCGTTTTTGTTTGGCAAAAGCCTGCAACAACGAGCAAAAGCACTTATCGAAATAGCACACCCAATGCACCGAGAAAGTTTGGAAAAAGCTGCTTTTGAAAGATTTAAGGTAATTATTTAACGCAAGTTGCATAGAATGTACCGCACCATTTAGGGTGCAGTACATTCTATGCAACTTACACTTTAGCTTGTGTTGCAAGTTTTCTTATACTTGCAACACAAAATTCTCCTAACAACTCAACTTAACACATTTAATATTTGCTTTACTTCAGTTACATAAGGCAATAAATTTTGCTTTTCAAAGGCATAGCCTAAATTCCGCAAAATTCTTTTCAAAATGTCTATATTTTGACAAGGTATATAATAATCTTCAGAATTTGGAATAGCTAATTGTTCAATATAGTTTTCAATATCACTACGATGAAAGATAACACCTTTATTGGTTGGATTAATATAAAATTGGTAAAGGTCGTTATTATACATTAGCATAAAAATATTAGGCAAATTTACCCCATAAATAGGCAATTTTAATTTTTCTGCAAGCAATATATACACACAACATAAGGTTATTGGATTGCCCAAACGGTTTTCTAATACCTTGTTAATCATAGAGTTATCTATGGATTGGAAATCTGGATTTGGTTGAAATTTTTGTTTGCCAAAAAAAATAGAATTCATTATTTTTATTTGGTCGTAAGGGTGCAAATCTTCACGCATTACTTGCCAAATGTCATAATATAATTGTTCTATTTGTATTTTAAGGTCTTTGATGTCTAAAGTAGGATATTGGTAAGAACTAATAGCCCACAAACCTGCTAACAAATCTTTTTGGTCGGTATTTTTCCACTCGGTTAGCCTTTGCATTACCAATACTAAACGTAAATCTGCAAGGATTTTTTTGATTCGTATTTCGGTAGCTTTGGCAGGTTTTTTTTCTATTTCTTTTGCTAAAAACGGAATCATTGGAGAGCCAATAGCATAAATTTGTTTTTCTACCATCAGCAACACCGTTTTATCATCATCATCTAATAAAGATGCTAATGCGTGTAATTCGTTATCTTTCATCAGGAACTCTGTCATTGGTTATGGTCAAATTGAATTATCATATAAAATTGCTATGGATACGCAAAGAAACAATTTTATTTATGGACTTTCAACTTTACACCAATTTTTTATTTATTCCTTCTTCAACAAATTATATAAAGTACATTCGCCTGAAGGCGAATAGTACATTGGCAAGCAATTCGCCTGAAGGTAAATATACATTTATTGGACAAAGTTTGTTACCCAAGAAAATACTACTTTGGAAACACTTTGTTGCCAAGTACCACCAAAATTAATGGTAGAAACATAGGTCTGCAAAGTTTCTGTGGCTTTTTGCAAATAGAAACTAATGGCAATAAAAAATGCCAATAAGATGATAAAGCTGAGTAATTTTTGATATTTTTCCATAAATAGTGTTGATATAATGCAAATTTAAGATTTTATAGGATAAAGACACACCAAAAGCCCAAAAGGTTGCATCATTTTACAAATATTTAACGTATTTTTTTTTAAACAAGTTTTTGGAACTTTGTCAAAAAACCTACTTTACATAGTTCCTGCTCCTTACACAATTTATTCCCAAAATTATACCTAAAAATACTTGAAATTGCATAGTTTCTCTTATCTTTGTGTCAAAAAATAAGGATAAGTGTAGTGTGTTTAGATAAGTTAGTTTTTTAAGTGTTTATAGACAAAATAGTTGTAAACTTTCTACCTATATTTTTTGTTACAAAATTTGTATGCCAATATATCTACGACATACATCAAAAAAAGAAAAAAATGAGCAAAAACGGAAAAGTTTTGGTGGCAATGAGTGGTGGCATCGATAGTTCGTTGGCTGCAGTATTGTTACACGAACAAGGCTATGAGGTAATAGGTATGACCATGAAAACGTGGGATTATGCCTCCTCTGGAAGTAGCAAAAAAGAAACAGGTTGCTGTAGCTTAGATTCTATCAATGATGCACGAAGTATTGCCGTAAATTTGGGATTTCCACATTATATTTTAGATATTCGAACAGAATTTGGCGACTATGTTATCAACCATTTTACTGCCGAATATCTCGATGGACGTACCCCAAACCCCTGCGTATTATGCAATACACATATAAAATGGGACGCATTGTTGCAACGTGCCGACAAATTAGGTTGTGATTTTATTGCAACAGGACACTATGCAAAGGTGCGACAAGAAAACAATCGGTATATCATTTCGAAAGGTTTAGACCAAAACAAAGACCAATCGTATGCTCTTTGGGGAGTTTCGCAACAGAGTTTAAGCAGAACTATTTTGCCCTTGAGCAATTTATACAAAACCGAAATCAAACAAATGGCACGTGAAAGAGGATTTATAGATTTGGTCAATAAATCGGAATCGTATGAAATTTGTTTTATTCCCGATAATGATTATCGTGGCTTTTTGAAACGCAGAGTACCTAATTTGGAAGAAAGCGTAGTTGGTGGCAACTTTGTATTAGAAAATGGAACTGTAGTAGGCAAACATTTAGGCTATCCTTTTTATACGATTGGGCAACGAAAAGGCTTAGGAATAGCTTTAGGATACCCTACTTTTGTTACAGAAATTCGCAAAGATACTAACGAAGTGGTATTAGGCATAGAAAAAGATTTGTTGCGAAATGGCATGTATGTCAAACAGTTGAATATGATGAAATATGAAAACTTGTATCAACAAAGTATTGAAACAACTACCAAAATTCGTTATAATGATGATGGCACTCCTGCCATTATTACACAGGAAAATGACACGATGAAAGTTATTTTTCACGAGCCTGTCAAGGCTATTACCCCTGGACAAGCAGCCGTATTTTATGAAGGAGATGATGTAATAGGTGGTGGTTGGATTATGTCAAATTTTATGGTCTAAATCATATAGCGTAGCATATCTATCGATTACCCACAAGTTTTTAGTGTTATATTTTTATCTTTTAGTATGTTTGTCTTATGAATATGTTTGTGGATATAGAAAAAAAATTTGCAGTCATCATTTTGGTGATAACC
>JBIKRY010000175.1:0-9642 GCA_044348925.1 Bernardetiaceae bacterium | reverse complement strand
ACTTTTTTGCATACATACACAATACACTTGGTTTGTGTTGCCTCAAAGTTACAAGTATTTATTCAGTTTTTCAATAAAAACTTGCCAAAGTCTGGTAATAATCTAAGTTACTGCATATTAAAAAAACTTGCATAGAAAAAATATTTTTTTCTATGCAAGTTTTAGCTAATCTAAGTTACATAATACATAACGCAACGATGGTAGTGTTGAGCTACTTGTATCTATTTAGTGTACTAAAAAATTATCTACCTTGCACACTCACCCAATTAGATTTAAAATCTTCCAATTCTGCATTTGTAAAGCCGTAAATTGTTTGCAATTTGCTAATAACTTGTTGTAATTTAGGTAATTGTGTAAATGGCTCGGTTGCAAATTTGTAGGCAGTTGGTGTACTTTCTGGATTTGCATTGAATAAGGTTAGAATTTCGTCTATTTGTGCGTCTGTAATTTTTTTATGTTGTTGTGGAATTGTTTTCCAAGTTTGTATAAATCCAATTCCTTCGCTAAGTGCATGCAAAGCAGAGGCTTTTTCGGCATCTGTAGTAGTTGTTTTGCTCATAGTAGTAATTACGGCATTGCAATAATTAATAGCGGAAGCTGCACAGGCTTTTTCCAAAGTAATTTTGATAGTTGCGATGGCTGTTTCTTGCTCGGCTTTGTAATTATTGCCTGCTTTGATAGCTGCTTGCAAAGTAATAAAACTATTTTTGAGTTGCGAATAAAAGCCTTTTCCATCATTTTTATCTCTGCGAGCTGCATAATTTGCCAATAACATATCTGGTTGTGGGTTTTTAGTGGCATTGCTGCTATTTGGAAACGTAGGATTTGCCCCAATAATTGCAACTAATTGGTCTGTAGTTGCATTAGTCAAATTGGCACTTAGCAAATCTATTGCGTGTTTGTATAAAATACCGCCAAAGGTGCTTTTTTCTACAGCCTCATTCAAATCTATGCCATTCTCATCAAATAAATATGCCCCAAAAACTCCACCCAAAGCACCAGCCTGAGGCGTAGAAGTTGGTGTATAAAGATTGCCACTCGACTTTTCTATTCTTGCAAATACTCCATTGGTACTGGTCAATAAATTTGTGTGATAAGGCAACATAATAGTTTTTAAGTTGGCAGGAGAACTTGTAAATAAACTATTTAGGCTACTTGCAGTAACTTTTGTACCTGCGGTACGAGATTTTTTGCACTCTGTTAGCAAAGCATTTACTTGATTAACTACTGCTATTTGTGTACTTGCATTTATCGTAAAATTAGCACCATCATATTGTGTTGGAATTTGTAAAGGGGTTTTTACCTCATTATTATCCGAACAAGCCATTAAACTTGCAGATAAAGAAATACATACAAAAGATTTTTTTAAGATATTCATAAAATTAATAAGTAAAAATTAAATAATAAAACAAAAAATAACTACAGGATTGTGTAGCATTTCGGGTGCAAACATAAAAAAAGTTTTTTAATTATTTATAATTAGTCTAAATAAAAATAAAAATATTTTTAAAAAAGCCTAAAAACAAGGTAAATGTTTAGGTATTTGATTTTTTTACGTTGGCAAAGGTGCTTTTCGCACCTTGACAAACGTACCTAAAGAGTTACAAAACAAGCTCGTATAAAAAAAATATAGAGTAAAGTGTGGTTTTCTAATAGAAACTTATATTTTTGTGCCAAAACTATCTTATACACAAAAAAACTCTAATTTATACCCTTATGGCAGTTTTAGTCAATAAACATTCAAGAGTAATTGTGCAAGGCTTTACAGGCTCTGAAGGTTCTTTTCATGCAGGTCAGATGATAGAATACGGCACTAACGTAGTTGGCGGAGTAACTCCAGGCAAAGGAGGTAGCAAACACCTTGACCGTTATGTATTCAACACAGTGGCAGATGCAGTAGAAAAAGAAGGAGCAGATGTTTCTATCATTTTTGTTCCACCAGCTTTTGCTGCCGATGCAATCATGGAAGCTGCCGATGCAGGTATCAAAGTAATTATCACGATTACAGAAGGTATCCCTGTGAAAGACATGATGATGGCATACGAATATATCCGTTCCAAAGGTTGTCGTTTGATAGGTCCTAACTGCCCTGGAGTAATGACTGCCGAAGAATGTAAAGTAGGCATTATGCCAGGCTTTATCTTCAAAAAAGGCACTATTGGCTTGGTTTCTAAATCAGGAACTTTGACCTACGAAGCAGTTGACCAATTAACTAAAGCAGGTTTGGGACAAACTACAGCTATCGGTATTGGTGGAGACCCTATCATTGGCACACCAACCAAAGAAGCAGTAGAATTATTGATGAATGACCCAGAAACCGAAGCTATTGTAATGATTGGCGAAATTGGGGGCAATATGGAAGCTGATGCAGCACATTGGATAAAAGCAACAGGTAACAAAAAACCTGTAGTAGGATTTATTGCAGGACAAACTGCACCTCCAGGCAGACGTATGGGACACGCAGGTGCTATTGTAGGTGGTGCTGATGATACCGCAGCAGCAAAAATGAAAATTATGCGAGAATCAGGCATTTATGTAGTAGAATCTCCAGCATTGATTGGCGAAACCATGCAAAAAGTATTGAAAGGACAAATGTAATCCTACTGTAGTGCGGACTAAAATCCGCACACTTTATTAAATAAGTAAAAATATACCGTACAAAATAAACAAACATATTTTATGAATTTACCAGCAAATTTACAATATACCAAAGAACACGAATGGGTACGTATCGAAGGAGATATTGCTTACATAGGCATTACCGCATACGCACAAGACCAATTGGGAGATATTGTATATGTAGATATTAATACGATTGGACAAGAAGTGGCAGCAGGAGAAGTTTTTGGTACTGTAGAGGCAGTAAAAACTGTTTCGGACTTGTTTATGCCTATTTCGGGAACAATATTGTCCTTTAACGAAACTCTGAACACAAACCCTGATTTTGTAAACTCTGACCCTTATGACAAAGGCTGGATGATTACAGTAAAAATTTCTGGCGACCATTCCCATTTAATTTCACAAGCAGAATATGCAAAATTAATTGGTGCATAAGCTAAATAGTTTTCGTAGTAAGTAACTTAAGCTACTTACTACGAAATTTACATACAATAATTGCTTATTACCTAAGACGCAAAAAATACTATTCAATTAACTTATTGCTACCAACTATTTTGTATAAATTATCTAATTTGCGTAGCAAACGTGTATTAAATTACCCATTCATTTGCAAAAAATTAACTCCACACACTAAAACTGCCTAAAACTTTCCTATATTTACCTTGCTATCACACTTTCATTCGCCTGAAGGTGAATATACGGTTATTACCAAAAATATAAATTGAAAGCAAAAAATATTTTACTAACTTTATTATTACAAAACTTGTGAATGAATTAGATACTTTTTTGACCATTGCCGAAAATAAAGTTGCCGAAGGTAGCTACAAAGAAAAAGGAAGCCGTTTTTTAGCATTTGCCTATTATGTTGAAAATGAACAAGCAGTAAAAGAACATATCGAAACTCTACAAAAAACGTATTATGATGCTCGCCATTTTTGCTATGCCTATATATTGGGCAAAGACAAGACACAAAGTAGAGCAAATGATGACGGCGAGCCTAATGGTACGGCAGGTTTACCAATTCTAAACCAAATAAAATCCAAAAATTTAACAAATGTTTTAGTGGTTGTAGTAAGATATTTTGGTGGGACAAAACTCGGTGCAAGTGGGCTTATAGTTGCCTATAAAACCGCAAGCCAAGAGGCATTGCACAACGCAACTATTGTAGAAAAAATAGTAAAACAAAAAATTTCTGTCCAATTCAACTATCTACAAATGAACGAAATTATGAAAATTATTAAAGATTTTAATATAGAAATTATTACACAAATATTTGATAACCAATGTTTTATAGAATTATCTGTAAGAAAAAATATTGTAGAAATGGTAAAAGAAAAATTAACAAAAATTCAAGCAACAAGCATACAAATATTGTCTATTTGTTGCTTATTATTGTCTTTTGCAACGCAAGCTCAAGAGAAAACAAGTACCAAATTTTCGGAACTTAAAGCCCAGAAAATATACGATTTGCAAGACCGAAGAAATACAGATTCTTTGGTAACGTATATTGCCAACAGTCCACAAGCCACGCTTGGTTTTGCCTCTTTGCAAGACAGCAAAGCCACTAATGTATTACTACTTGCTTTACAAGATAGTAATGTCGAAAATCGCAAGGCTGCTGCATTTGCTTTAGGACAAATGGCACTGCCCGAAACTTCAGCTATGTTATCGGCACAATTTGAAAAAGAAACGGTAGAAACAGTAAAGCAAACCCTGCTCGAAGCTATAGGAAAAACAGGCTTGGTATCAACAGTTTTGGAATCAGATTTGAGTAATAATAGTGAAAACCTAATTTTGGCACAACTCAAAGGACTTTACCGTGCTGCAGTTTGGAAAAAAACAACTACTGTAAAAGGTACAGAAAAAGCAATTTTGGCACTTAATCACCAAAATAAAGATATTCGTTTTTGGGCTGCAAGTTATTTGGCAAGAAATCCCAACAAAAATTACACAGATTTGCAAATAGATACTTTGTTAGTCAAATTACAAACCGAAAAAGACGCATTTGTGCGTATGAATATAGTGAGTGCCTGTAGCAATGCCTTTGCAAGTCCAATAAACACAAAAATTATTGAAACTTTGTCAAAATGTATTGCAAAAGATGAAAATGAGTTGGTTCGTATCCAAGCTATTCGCACATTAGGTAGGTTTGATACGCTAAGTACGCAGAAAATAGTGCTAAAATATTTGCAAGATAGCAAGAGAAATGTAGCTATAGTTGCCTCCGAATTTGTAAAAGCACACGCAAAAAAAGAGGACAAAATAGATTATTTTGACAGAGCCGAACAAGCAAAGCAGCCACAAGTACGAGCTAATTTATTGGCAGTTGCTGTGCTTTTTGAGAAAAAACTACAGGTTTCGAAAGAGGTGCAAAAATATTACAAAAAAACAAAATCAACTTACGAAAAAGGTTTTCTATTGCAAGCATTGGCAAATAATATAGAAAATTATGGTTTTATTCGCCAACAAATAGACTTACAAAAACCAAATGCCTTGAATACTTTTGCTTTTGAGGCATTGCATACAAACCGTAATTTGCCAAATTTTGATAAAAAAAATAATTTACAAGCTGATTTTACTAACTTAATTGTAGAAATTTTGCAAGGTAAGGACAATGTGTTAATTGGTTTGGCTGCTACCGAATTGCGAAACGAAAAACGAGCATATAAAACAAGTATTCCAACTATTATTGATATTTTGGAACAAGCAAAAGCACGTCTTCCAATTCCTTTGGAAATAGAAGCAATGCTGGAAGTACAAAAAAGTATAGATTTTTTTGGAGGGAAAGCAAAGGAAAATACTACAGAAAGTGCTACTACGATTGCATTTAATAACCCAATAGATTGGAAATTTGTAGAAAAATTGCCTGCAAAACCACAAGTAAAAATTAAGACTTCGAAGGGAGTTTTGATAGTCGAATTATTTACAGATGAGGCACCTGCTTCGGTTGCAAATTTTCTCAAATTAGCACAACAAGGTTTTTATGAGGATAAAGTTTTTCATAGAATAGTGCAAAATTTTGTTGTGCAAACGGGTTGCCCACGTGGAGATGGTTATGGCAATGTGCCTTTTAGTATTCGGTCAGAATTTGCAGATTTGCATTATGGGGAGGGTTATTTGGGTATGGCATCTGCGGGCAAAGACACAGAAGGTAGCCAATGGTTTATTACCCATTCCCCAGCACCGCATTTAGATGGAAGATATACGATTTTTGGTAGGGTGCTTACAGGAATGTCGGTAGTAAATATGCTCGAAATTGGAGATAAAATTGAGAAGATTGTAGAAAATAAGTAAAAAAATGTACTTGTGTACGTAGCTTGAGCTATGTACTTTTTTGCGGTAAAACTTAGTTTTTAGAACTAAAATTAGACTTTTTACTACGTAGCTGGAACTACGTAGTGTTATGCAATTTAGATTTTTTACTAAATTATTTCAAGATTAGAGTTTATGAATAATTGCTGTAGCATAGACTTTAGTCTGTTTTTAAGTAGTTGAAAATCAATAACTTGCACAGACTAAAGTCTATGCTACAGAAATTATTCATAAACTCTATTATTAAAATTTAAAATTATAAGTAACCGAAGGAATAAAAGAACCAAAAACAGAAAATTGAATAGCTTGTGTTTGGTTTAAATTATCTGGGTTTTGTCTAAAATAAATAGAAAATGGATTTCTACGATTATATACGTTATATACCGCAAAAACCCACGAACCCTGCCAACGGCGGTTTGGTTTTGGTCTATCCCAAGTCAAAGACAAATCTAAACGGTGATACATAGGTACTCTAAACGAATTACGAGTTTCGTCTGCATTATTTGGTATTTGCCCAACATCTCTCAAATAAAATTTATCGGTAGGAAACGTAGCAGGTGTTCCCGAACTTAACACAAAATTGGCAGACAGTGTCAAGTTTTTCTTAAGTTCATACATAGCTACTATACTCAAATTATGTGGTTTGTCAAACTTGGCAGGAAACCAATCTCCACGATTAATGCCTGTTACTAATCTTTCGGTACGAGATAAAGTATAACTTATCCAACCTGTAAATCTACCTTTGTTTTTGCGAACATACAACTCCAAACCGTATGCACGTCCTTTGCCTGATAACAAATCTGCTTCTATGTTTTCATTCAAAAATAAATTTGCCCCGTCTATGTAATCAATTTGGTTTTGTAAATCTTTGTAATAAATTTCCAAAGATGCTTCGAACATATTATCTTTAAAATTACGGAAATAACCTAATGCTATTTGGTCTGCAATTTGTGGTTTAATATTATTGGTACTTGGTGTCCAAACGTCAAGTGGCGTAGCTGCGGTAGTATTGGAAATTAGGTGCAAATATTGCGTCATGCGGTGGTAACTTGCCTTTACCGAACTTTTTTCATTGATAACATAATTAGCAGCAAAACGTGGCTCAAAGTTGCCATAGTTGGTTATACTTTCAAAATTTCCATAAAATTGCTTACTTAACAATGGTTTTCTGATACCTGCAACAGATTCGCCATAATTGTAGGCATAACCATCTCCCATATAATTAAAGTAGGAATATCGCAAACCATATTGTAAGGATAATTTGTCGGTAACTTTTTGTTCATTTGCAACATATATACCTAATTCTAAGCCAAATTTATTATCCAAACCTATTTTATTGCTACGATTATCTACAGTTACAGTGGCTGTCCCTGGTTTAAAGGTATAAAAAGTTCCTTGTATGCCAAAAGTTAAGGTATTTTTTGGGTTTAGGTAATAGGTAAATTCGGGTTTTACACTATAATTGACAATGCTGGATTCCCATTGAAAACCATCTCCTGCTGCACTTGTGCCTGCTGTTCCTAACAAATAATCGTAATTGCTATAAAAAGCTGTAGTATTTAAGAATAAACGGTTTCCAAAAATATGATTCCAACGAATAGTTGCTGTAGTATTTCCCCAATTAAATTTGAAACCTGCCCCAAAAACATCTCTACCAAAATAACCTGAAACAAAAATTTTGTCTTTTTTACCTAAAGTATAATTAGCTTTCATGGTCAAATCATAAAAATAAAATTGCGAATTGCTAAGACTTCCACTCAAAAAAGGTTTTGCCAAGACATCAATATAAGAACGGCGGGCTGCAATGAGAATAGAGCCTTTGTCTTTTACAATGGGAGCTTCGAGAGTCAAACGGCTAAAAATAGCACCAATTCCGCCTTGTCCCGAAAACTTTTTTGAATTACCTTCTTTCAAACGGACATCAAGCAAGGAGGATAATCTTCCGCCATATTGTGCAGGAATTCCACCTTTTACCAATTTTATATCTTTGACAGCATCGGGATTGAAAATAGAAAAGAAACCAAATAAGTGCGAAGAATTGAAAACGGGTGCTTCGTCGAGCAACACCAAATTTTGGTCAACATTGCCTCCACGCACATTAAAACCTGTTGCTCCCTCCCCTACTGTGCTTACCCCTGGTAATAATTGAATACTACGTATCACATCTACCTCGCCCAAAAGAGCAGGCATTTTATTGATAGTGGACATATCTACCCGATTTACACTCATTTCTACATTTTGAATATTGGCATCTTCTTTTACTTCCGAAACTACTACTTCTTGCAAAGCCACTTCATCTGTTTTAAACTCTACATCTATTTTCGTATTTTTGTCTAAAACTATTGTTTGTGCTTGATTTTTGTAGCCAATAAAACTAAATATAACATTATACGTTCCTTCAGGCAGTGTAATAGAATAGAAACCGTATTCGTTGGAAGTAGTCCCGTTTTTAATTTCTTTGATATATAAGGAAGCACCTATCAAGGTTTCACCATTTTTGGCATCTTTGAGATAGCCACTCAACGTAAATTTTGCTTGTGCAAAAACAATGTTGCAGAGGAAGTATAAAAATACCACCGAAAAAATTTTCTTCATTGCTTAATTTTGGGTTTTAAGGAGTTAAGTTAGTAAATTAAATACACTTTTTCAAAACACAAAACTACGTAATAATGTTTACAGTTGAATAGTATTTATAAAATTGCTTGCAAATAATCTATAATTTTGCTATACTTTGTACTATTTTTTAGAAATTGCAAGACCAACTCAACAGCTAACAAGTAGCTAATAGCAATAAATACAATGACAGAAAACGCAAAAAAATTAGTAGAAACTTTGCAAATAATGTATGCCGAACCACAAAGGCATTACCATACATTTGCACATATTCAATATTTGTTATCTTTATTTACGCAATATCAAGAGCAATTAATAGACAAAACAGCAGTATATTGGGCAATTTATCTGCACGATTGCATTTATAATCCCAAAAAGAATGACAATGAAGAACAAAGTGCCAAGTTTGCCGAAAAAGCATTGCAAAACATAGAAAATATAGATACTAACTTAATTATAAAAATTAGTAATTTTATTTTAGCTACCAAAACCCACCAAAATAGTTTACAAGATACAGATTTGCAATGGTTTTTAGATTTTGATTTGGCAGTTTTGGGCAGTTCCGAAGAAATCTATACAAACTATGCAGCCAATGTTCGCAAAGAATACCAACATATTCCTATTTGGCAATATAGCATTGGCAGACGAAAAGTTTTGCAACATTTTTTGGCAAAAACTCCCATTTTCCACCACCTTCCAGCAACTTACGAAATACAAGCAAAAATAAACTTAACAAAGGAATATGATGCTTTACGTTTGGATAAATATCTGTATAAAATGCTACTAAAATAATAAACCTGCAATATTTGTTTAGTGGCTTTTTATGCAATTTTATAGTGCCATAGGCACAAAATATTTATAGAAAATTTCTTGCCCTCATATTTTAAGTTCCGTAGGAACGAAATCATAAGCATAAGCATATTTCGTTCCTACGGAACTTAAAGTTTAAACATATTCCTATATTTCTATAAATATTTCGTGCATATAGCACTATAAAAACAAATGAATGAATATTGTAAGTCTAATACAAGTTATATCACAACTGTATATTTTATTAGGCGAATAAAATGCCTAAAACTTTGCTATACTACAACTAAA
>JBIKRY010000174.1:0-9702 GCA_044348925.1 Bernardetiaceae bacterium | reverse complement strand
TGAGCAGACCATCAAAAGTCAGGGACTTTCGCAAAAATGAAAAACTTTTTGGCATAAAAGTAGGGAATTACTTGAAATCACAAAAATAGCAAAAATTAACATTTTTATTGCAAAGTGGGAATTGCTGGAAAATAACGCAGCAATTCCCACTTTGGCAATTCAATGGTCAATTTTTGATATTTCTATGATTTAAAGCAAGTTAATATTTTATGTCCAAAAGTTTTATCCCTAAAAAAGCCCTTATTTTATAGCAGAACTATATTTTTTCTTCAAATCCTGTGAAAATTTCGCACAACTCTACCAAGAGTTGGCAAATGCCTATAGGGTAAAATTGGAATAAAGTGCCAAAGTGGGAATTGCTGCGTTATTTTAGTATTTTTATTATTTTCCATAAATTTCTTTATAAATATTTTCGGCTATTGCAAAACTTCGATATTTTTCGGCTATTTTTCGCACTTTGCTATATAATTCTTTAGCATTGTGTGTTTGTAATAAGGTATCTATTTCTTGGACACAACGCAAATATTCGGCATCTGTAAAATCTTGTAGCACCGCACCAATTTTATTGGTTTCTACAATTTCAGAATCATCAGAAATATTTTTGGTAATTACAATTGGCAAACCTAAAGCCCAATATTCGCCATCTTTGATAGGAGTGCAATATCTTTTGCTTGGAATTGGTTTGACAGGGGTAATGCCAAAATCTGCCATGCCCATATAATCTGCAATTTCTGCGTGTTTGGCAAAACGTACAGTTAGTATAGAAGTTGGTAAATCGACAGCCTGCATTTTGGCTTCAATTTCTGCTGCTTGATGACTTGTTAAGATTAAAAGGCGAAATTTATCTCCCCAAAACTTATAGGCTACCTTAAAAAAACTGAATACTTCGCTATCCAAATAAATACCACCAAATTTGCCTGCATACACACATACAATTTTATCTTCAAAACCAAATTCTTTTACTAAATGGGGAAGTTTGCGGTTTTTATCCGAAAAAAGACTGAGATTGACACAAGCAGGCTTTACATAAAAATGCGTAAATTCTTTTGCATATTTTTCTTTTGCATATTTTCGCATACCTTCCGTTGCCGAAATAATATAATTTGCGTGTTGTGATAATAGTTTTTCAAAGTAAAATAGGAGTTTGAAACGAAAACTTGTTCTCTGCCAATCTCCATTTTCTACGGAGGCTTCGGCGTGTGGCTCATAACTATCTACCAAAAAAGTACGTCTTGTGAGTTTGGCTAAAATATACCCAGCCATTGCAGAAGGAGTACAAAAAGAATGAATAACTTGGATATTTTGGAATAAAATAAGAAAAAACAAATAAGCTATAATTCTAATCCAATTTAGTAAAGATATAATTCCATAATTAAAATAGGGAAAACGAATAGAAATAATCTGATATTTTGCTAATTCTTTCTCTATATTTTGTATTTCTTCGTTTGGAATTTTAAAACGACTTTGTTCTATAGTCAATAAAAAAATTTTGCTTCCCTCTGGCAAATGTTTGTGCATAATTTGCAAATAAGGTAGGGTGTAAGTTTGCACCAAAGCATCTTTATAAGACCAAAAAGTAGTAACAAGAATATTTTTCAATGTTGTAAGAATTAGTAATTAAATTAAATTGTATTTTATTGTAATTGCTTGATTTAAACTAAATTAATTATTTTTTATGCAATTATTTTTCTATATCTTCTGTCAAAATTCCTTGATGCTTAGGAATTGCCCAAGTGCCTTTGGCTTTTTGGCTATTTTGCATCACGTAATGCACGACTCCGTATGTTTCTCCGTAACCCCATGCAACTACAATTTCGTTGCCATTCAAAAACCCAACTCCATTAGAAACACTATTTCCTATCTGCCAAGTAAACAAAAAATGCCCTGCATTGCTACCTGCTTTAATCTGTAAAGTACCTGTATATGCACCCTTATCTGCACCTCCTCGCACTTGATACGTACCAATCAAACTACTTTTATTACTACTTTTATTCGTATCTGTTGTTTTAGTAGCATATTCGGGAATCAACTTACTGTATCCACTTTTCGAAACCCATTGCCCATCTAAATTTCCATTTGCTTCTATTTTATACACCACAATACCATATTCTATATTTTGCCCCCAACTCACATAAAAATTATTGCCTCGCAACATTCCCAAACCCCCATATTTTGTCCCATTGCTAATATTCCAATCTAAAGTATAGACGGCAGCATTGGCTTGTTTAACTTCTAAAGTGCCTGTGTAGGTCTGTTTTTGGGGATTTGTCCCCTTCACTTTCCACATTCCAACAGGATTCTGTGCAAAAGTATCAAAAAATAGTAGCAGTAAAGCTATAGAAAAAAATAAAAGTTTCATAGAATAGCTATTTTTTATTAAGTTTTTTGTAGCAAAATTTAAAGACGTATTGATGACCTATGTATAAGTAATAATGTACGTTGCATAGTATGACGTAGCTTTACGTAATATCGTAAAATTAGCTAATTTTACAACATATTTTATATAAAAATAAGTTAAAATTAGAGAAAAAAATGATGTGGCAAATCTAAAATTAATTACAACAAATATTTTTCTACACAAAAATAGATAAAACAAGCATTTAAACACAAAGCAGACAGGAAATTGAGCCGCATAGTATGTTTAAAATCAGCTTTTTCGGGATTGTGGAAACACTTCAAAGCCCAACGAATAAAAAACAATAATACAGGTTGCAACAAAACGTGAAACATAAATAAATGTGGTAAATCATTACAAACTACCCAAAAATAATAGGAAAGTCCTGCAATTGCAATACCAAATACAAAGCCTGTATAAAGAAAAGTACCCCGAATACCTAACATTCGGCTCATAGTAAAGTCGCCTCTTTTGGCATCTTCTTCGTGTTGATAAATTTGTGTCATGGGATACGAACCTATCAACATCAGACTGTTGAGTATGGCAGGCAATACAATAGGAAATTGCAAAACTTTATCCCAAGTTTCTGTACTAACTGCTTGATATACAATGATAAAAATAAAACCACCTTGAAAAAAACCAACTACCAATAAGCTAAGAATTGGGTATTTTTTTAGCCTAATTTTGTCATAACTATATGCCTTTGATGCCAAACCATAGACCAAAACTGCCAAAGCAAATTGCCAACTAATGAATAATGCCAACATAATTCCTACTATATCTAAAAACAAAGAAGCAAATAATAAATCTGGCGTAATAGGTGGCGGTGTTTCTAAGCCTCCAATACTTTTTTCATCTTTGTCATAATACGAATTAAAGCCATTACTTGCAGGATAAATGCACAAATGCAAGCAAATAAAACTTAGTACCAAATTAGTAATATCTATGTAATTGGTAGCACTAACGGCAAACCAATACACAGGCATAAGAAAGAAAGAAAACGGAAAACGCAAATGTTTGCGAGTAGAAGATGATAGCATTTTGTTTGAAAAAATATAAATTATTTGGTTAAACTAAGGTTTGATTGCCAAAAAACAGAAATATTTTTGACAAGATTGTTTACAAATATATTCTTGCAAGCTACTATTTTGTACTTTATTTGTAGCAAAATTAACAACAAATTTTGATAATTTATTCTTCAAACAGTTTTATCAAATGCAATAATTGTAAGTAAGGTATGGTGTGCCATAGAAAAACTGTAGTCTTTGATTACTCCATGCTAAAAACTCATTTTTTGCAAATAAATGATGTCCTTAGCTAAATTCATAAAAAATTTGTAGCTTTGTATTCAAGTAATTTGTAGTAGAGGTATAGAATAAAATAGTATAATTACAATAACACTATACAATAAATTTCTAACTTTTTACTATGCAATTACTAATAAATTGTGTTGGTATAGTTTTATGTAGTAAGTAAATAGGTTTCATAAGCCCAAAATAACCATGTAAGCAATACAAATACTGTTATACAAACACACACAAATAACAAAGCCTAAAATATTTCTAAATCACGTGCAACTATTTTGTACTTTCAAGGCTCTTACTAATAGAGGCACTTAATTCTTCATTCGTCTTATATGTCCATATTTCAACTATACAATGAAGATAAAGTAATTGCAGATTGCCAAAAGGGGAATCGAAAAGCACAACAACAATTGTATGAAAAATATTTTAAGAAAATGTACGTCCACGCCTTGAGATATGCAAAAACAACTTTCGAAGCCGAAGATATTTTACAAGACTCTTTTATCAAAGTCTTTGAAAATATTGCAGAGTTTAGAAAAGAGTCCAGCGTAGAACATTGGATACGAAGAATTGTAATTTTTACAGCAATTAAATATAACCGTAAAAAAATCAATCAAATAGGCGTAGTAACAGATATAGAAAAAATGCACGAAGACTATGAGCCTTTAGCAGATATTACCATATCTAATTATAATTTTCAGCAATTATTAGGCTTTATTCAGCAATTATCTCCGAAGTACCAACTTGTATTTAACTTATATGCTATCGAAGGCTATCAGCACAAAGAAATTGCAGAAATGTTAGATATAACCGAAGGCACTTCCAAATCGCAGTATTCACGGGCAAAAGCTATTCTACAAGAAATGCTTGCCGAAGAAGACCAAAAAGTTTATGAAAAAACACGATAAAAGTTTCGAGGACTTTTTCCGCGAATCTTTCGAAGGTGCAGAAATGACACCTTCTAAGCACGTATGGGATAATATATCCAACCGTTTAGACGGAAACTCACAAAAAAGACCTTTCTATTGGTGGGCAGGTGGCATTGCTGCGTCTATCTTATTAATGTTTTGTGCATATATCGTAGTACATAATCCTTTTGCAGAAAATCAAATGCAAACAGAAAATAATTCTGTTGGTAAAAATATTGCTACCAATCCAAAAAATATAGAACAAACGAATACAAGCCAACTTACAGAAAATACAAAAATTACAACTAATAATAACACACAAACACAAAAAACAACACAAAATACAAACAAAAATACAAACAAAAATACAGTTGCAAAATATGCGAATGAACAAAATATAGCAGCAACTATTGCCACAAACAAAAAAAATATACAAAATAATAACGCAAAAAAATCTACTCTATCTCAAAACAAAGTAGCAAATAAACCAAATAGTAAAGTAACCAACATAGCAACATCTGAAAAACAAGCAGCAGCAACCATAGTTCAAACTTTAGATGCTAAAACAGATATTCTATTAGAACAAGATTTTCATTTGCTCAAAAAGATGAATTACATTCCCTTTGCAAGCAAGCATGAAGCATTGCCAATGATACTATTTCCATTATCCTATCCTACTACAAGCAATAAAAGCCCTAAAGTAGCTACAAAAATAGGAACAGAAATTATACTTTTGGGAACATATAATAGTTTTAATCCAAATTTTTCGGCAATACAAGACAACGTAATGCCATATCCATTTATTACAAATGACCAAAACAAAAATATTACCTATGCAGATGGTAATACAATAAAAAATAGCATAGCACCAGATTTAATGAATCTTAGCAATATAAATTCCTATTCTTTCGGAATTTTGCTCAACCAACAAATATACAAAGGCTTTGGAATTCGTACAGGAATAAGTTATACCAATATTTCCTATACTTGGACACACACTACGCTATCTTTTAGAGATATGACAGGTGTAAATAATACAATGCCTAACAATGGAGTACATTTACAACAACAAACACAAACCCTAAATATTCCAATAGCTTTAGCATACCAAATGCAAACAGGAAAAATTATTTATGGCTTATATGCAGGAATCCAAACAGACATACTACAAAATAACACTTTACAAAACGATTTGTATGCTTCAGGCAATCACGTATATAGTTTAGGAAAATACAAAGATATTACCTTGCAAAGTTTAATAGGTTTGCGAATTGGTTATGCAATAAATCGACATTTTTCTCTTAACATAGAGGGAAATTATCGCCAAACCTTACAATCTATCTATGATACACCATATTTACAAGCAAAAGCACAAAATATGAGTATTGGCATCGGCTTAGGTTACAAGTTTTAAAACAACACACAAAAGATACATACAAATTATTTATAAAAAAAATATAAAAAATTTTGTATATTAAAAAACTTGTCTTACCTTTGCAACGCAATAAAACACGGAGACGTTCTTTTAAATAAAACATACCAAATAAAAATGGGGAAATACCAGAGTGGCCAAATGGGAAGGACTGTAAATCCTTTGTCTTACGACTTCGAAGGTTCGAATCCTTCTTTCCCCACCATTTTTTATCATGCGGGAGTAGCTCAGTTGGTAGAGCGACAGCCTTCCAAGCTGTAGGTCGCGGGTTCGAGCCTCGTCTCCCGCTCAATTTCGTAGCCCTTGTAGCTCAGTGGTAGAGCACTTCCTTGGTAAGGAAGAGGTCGCGGGTTCAATTCCCTTCGAGGGCTCACTTTTACTGATTGCCTCAAGTAAACCTTACTCTTCGTGGGTTTTATTTTTGTAGGCGTATCTTTGAGTTTATTTGTTGTTCAATCGTAAAACATTCTAATTAAGTAACACAATGGCAAAAGAAAACTTTGACCGTTCAAAACCACACTTAAACGTGGGAACTATTGGTCACGTAGATCATGGTAAAACTACTTTGACTGCAGCTATTACAAAAGTATTGGCTGGAAAAGGTTTGGCGCAAATGCGTGATTTCTCTTCAATTGATAATGCTCCTGAAGAAAAAGAAAGAGGTATCACTATCAATACTTCACACGTAGAATATTCTACAGAAAAAAGACATTATGCACACGTAGATTGTCCTGGACACGCCGATTATGTTAAAAACATGGTTACTGGTGCTGCTCAAATGGACGGTGCAATATTAGTAGTTGCTGCAACTGATGGACCTATGCCACAAACTCGTGAGCATATCTTGTTGGCTCGCCAAGTTGGTGTACCTTCATTAGTTGTGTTTATGAATAAAGTAGATATGGTAGATGATCCTGAATTGTTGGAGTTAGTAGAAATGGAAATTAGAGAGTTATTAAGTTTCTATAACTTCCCTGGTGATACTATTCCTGTTATTCAAGGTTCTGCTTTGGGTGGTTTGAATGGAGAAGAAAAATGGGTAAAAACTATTGAAGCTTTAATGGAAGCAGTAGATACAAGTATTCCATTGCCAGCACGTGCTGTTGATCAACCATTCTTGATGCCAGTAGAAGATGTGTTCTCTATCACTGGTCGTGGTACTGTTGCTACAGGTAGAATTGAAAGAGGTGTAGTAAACTCTGGTGAAACTGTTGATATTTTGGGTATGGGTGCAGAAGGTTTGAAATCTACTGTTACAGGTGTTGAAATGTTCCGCAAAATATTAGATAGAGGTGAAGCAGGAGATAACGTAGGTTTATTATTACGTGGTATTGACAAAGAACAAATCCGTAGAGGTATGGTTATTTGTAAACCAGGTTCTGTAAAACCACATACAGAGTTCAAAGCAGAGATTTATGTATTGTCAAAAGAAGAAGGTGGACGTCATACTCCATTCTTCAAAGGTTATAACCCACAATTCTATTTCCGTACAACAGACGTAACTGGTACTATCAGCTTACCTGAAGGTGTGGACATGGTTATGCCTGGCGATAACATTACTATTTCTGTAGTATTATTGAAAGAAATTGCAATGGAAAAAGGTTTACGTTTTGCTATCCGTGAAGGTGGTCGTACAATCGGTGCTGGTCAAGTAACAGAAGTTACTAAATAGTTTTCCAAATAAAACAATAAAAAAAATAGCCTTAACAGAAGTTAAGGCTATTTTTTTGCCTATTACAATGACTACTAACTTTTGTACTTTGAGAAGTATCCCCAATATATCCCCAATAATTTATCAAAAAATCTAACAAAATTATATATCTTCAAATCTATATTTTACACAAGATTAGATAAGTACAAAATCATTCATAAACTTTAATAAATAAATAAAAAGTATATATTTGTGCCATATATACAAACAACAAGTTTATGCTACTTTCGCCTCTATATAGACGACATTATCTCGAAACCATACGTCTTGCGTATCCAATCATTATTGGGCAACTTTCTACTATTATTATTATGATTACAGATAATATAGTAGTTGGAAATTATAGTGCTGATGCTTTAGCAGCAGCTTCACTTGCTCATGCCATTTTTATGACCTTACAAATTTTTGGTATGGGGGTAACTTTTGGCTTAACTCCTTTGGTTGCTTCTGCGGTTGCAACACAAGACTATGAGGCTTGTCGCCGACTATTCAAACACGCATTGCTTACTTATACCTTTTTGAGTGTAATTTTGTATGGAATAGTTTTAGTGATTACTTTATTTTTAGATTCTTTTGGACAAGTGCCACATATTGTTGCATTGGCAAAACCATTTTTACAGATAGTTGGGTTTTCGATAGTTCCTTCACTTATTTTTCAAACTTTTAAGCAATTTATGGAAGGGCTTTCACAGACCAAAGAGCCTATGTTTGTAGCTTTATTTGGCGAAATGCTGAATGTTATTTTTAATATTGTTTTGGTATTTGGTTGGTTTGGATTTCCTCGTTTGGGATTACTAGGTTCGGGTATTGCAACAGTAATTGCAAGAATATTTATGGTTATTTTAATCACTTATTTATTTGTGCAACGAGAAAAATTTGCCAAATATGTTGCAGGTTTTCGCAAACAATGGATAGAATTGGCACTTTTCACCAAATTACTCAAAATAGGATTACCAATAGGTATGCAAGTAATTTTTGAGTCCTCTTGTTTTGCTTTTTCGGCAATTATGGCAGGCTGGATTGGAGATAATGGCAAAACATTGGCAGCACATCAAATAGCCCTTAATATTGCAGCTACTACTTACTTAATAGCTTCGGGTATTAGTACAGCAGCCTCTATTCGTACTGCTGGGCAGCGTGGATTAAAAAATATTGAAGAAATGCAAATGGCGGGCAAAAGTGCAATGGTTATTGTTACGATTTTTATGTTTATTTGTGCTTTGACGATGGTTGTAGGGCGTAATATTTTGCCAAGTTTATATGTGCAAGATGCACAAGTAATAGAAATTGCGTCTAATTTGCTTTTAGTGGCTGCTATTTTTCAGCTATCCGATGGAATACAAGTTGTATCTATTGGTGCGTTGCGAGGTTTGCATGATGTAAAAATTCCAACTATCATTACACTGATTGCATATTGGGGAATTGGTACGCCACTTGCAGCTTTTTTGATGTTTTATATGGGCTGGGGCGGGGTTGGAATTTGGGCATCTTTAGCATTTGCATTGACAGTAGCAGCAGCTTTGTTGAGTTATAGATTTTTGAAACTTTGTAAAACAGTGGTCATACAAACAAACTAAGTTTTGCTTAGATTGTATATTTTAGAAACAAGTGCTTGCCATTGTTTGTGCAGAAAACTTACGATATGTACAGATTTTTTGTAAATAGCTGATAATCAATGAATTAGTTATTTTTACAATTTTTATAACTTATTGATAATCAAATAGTTATAAAGATGTGTACCTATCGCAGGTGCAGAAAACAAACAATGGCAGAAAAAACATAACTCATTGATTAGCAAGTATGTACAAAGATGTTTACATACCACCAGCAATTCCCACTTTGGCAATTCAATGGTCAATTTTTGATATTTCTATGATTTAAAGCAAGTTAATATTTTATGTCCAAAAGTTTTATCCCTAAAAAAGCCCTTATTTTATAGCAGAACTATATTT
>JBIKRY010000451.1:0-2572 GCA_044348925.1 Bernardetiaceae bacterium | reverse complement strand
ATAGACAAATCTGTAGAAATTATCCGACAACTTTCCGCAATTTTAGAAGTAGATTTATTTGATAGATTGTCCATAAACTATAAAAAAGGGCAAGAATGGCAAAGTTGTAAAACGCAAGACCTTAAAAACAAAGTAATGCAACAAGAATTTACTAATGAAACTTTAGTTTTTAATACACTTGCACAAAGTAAAGAAGAACTAACCGCCAATACTACTCTCAAAGTTGCAGAAACTTGGCTTAAAAAATATGTGGCATAAATTTTAGAAGAACCAAATAACTCGAATTGTATATATTATTGTGTATCTGTTCAAAGTTGGCAACTAACCTCAATTTATTCTAAACAATATATGCTACAAATTGTTTTTTTAATGAGTTTTATGCAATTCTATGAAATTTTTTTAAAATAAGTTGCATATAATTGCATAAAATTAGATAAAATTACACACACAATAAATCCATTTTTTGATGATAACTATTATTGCAGGCACTAATCGTAAAAATTCTACGACTCTAAAAATAGCAAAATTTTACCAAGACACAATCGAAAAACAAGGTATATCTACTACTATGATAGATTTGGCAGAATTACCGCAAGATTTTATTTTTTCGGCTTTGTATGAAAATAATGGCAAACATCTTGTTTTTAATCAATTTAGACAAAAAATTGCAGAATCTACCAAAATTATTTTTATTGTACCCGAATATAATGCCTCTTACCCTGGTGTATTGAAAGGTTTTATTGATGGTCTTTCGTATCCTGATGCTTTGGCAGGCAAAAAAGCAGCTTTAGTTGGCTTATCGGCAGGAGTTTTGGGCAATGCTTGGGGTTTGAATCATTTGACAGATATTTTTCATTATTTACAGATGGAAGTATTGTCTGTTAAAGTACGATTGGCAAGCATAAAATCTCATTTTGTAGATGGTGAGATGCGTAATGATTTGTATAAGGACTTGATTAACTTGCAAATAGAAAAATTTATTAATTTCTAAAGCAAAGAAATAGTATAAGTAGTTGTAAAGTTTTCATTGTAAGTTCTAAACTATTTAAATATTTGATTATCAAGAACTTAGAAATATAAATAATCTCAAATAATTTATACTTATTTTAAAAATAACTTATAAAAATAATACCACAAAGTATAATTTTTCTACTTATATTGCTTTGTATTTGCAAATAAAAATATTGTTATGAAAAAATATATTTTGCTACTTTTTTTGCTTACCTATTCATTTTTTGTTTTTGCACAAGATGGCAAAAATGGTACTCGTATTTCATTATTTTATGAACAAATCCGCAATTTTAGGCAACCTTCCAACTATCAAACAGGTGGTGTCCAGCTTGAATTTTATGTGGTAGAAGAAGGTTGGTGTAGTATTGGTTATCAGCTTGCTTTGGGTAAAAATGCCCAAAATAATTTTATGTTACATTTGCCTTTAGGGTGGTATTTGGCACAATATCCATTACAATTTTCGGGAACTTCACACGATAATTGGTGGATTTGGGCAGCCATTATTTGCTTGGCATTGCCCGAAAACATAAATTTTCATTTCAAATTATCCGATAATTTTTATGTTTCTCCTTATTTTGCACCCGCAGGCATAGATTTTTGGCAAGATGCGGGTTATAATACTTGGCAGCCAACTATAGCAGCAGGTATTCGACTGAATGTATTAAAAGATTCGAAGTGGAGTTTGTCCCCATTTTTAGGTGTCAAAACACATTATAATACCATGAATTGGAATCAAGTGCAATTTGGAACTATGATTGGTATTGGTTTTTAAAGCTAAATTTTGTTTTAGATTTACAAAATTATATATTGCAAATAAATCAGCTAAATCATATTTTTGCAAAATGAATAGACTATTATTTTCCAACATATCTTTACAAAAAGTAGAAAAACACAACTATTGGCATAGATGCATGTTAGGGCGAGGTTTTATTTTTGTGTATCTGTTGGTGATATTATTTCCATTTTTTTTGCAAGCCCAAGAAACAACTTCCGAATTACGTTTCGAAAATTTGTCTATTTATCAAGGTATGTCGCAAAGTTCGGCATTGGCTATGGTGCAAGACCGAAAAGGCTTTTTGTGGGTAGGTACGGCAGACGGATTAAATAGGTATGATGGCTATAAGTTTAAAGTATATCGCAAAACATTCTTAGATTCTACTACTTTAGGTAGCAATTATATCAATGCGTTGGCAGAAGATACCACAGGCAATATTTGGGTAGGCACAAGATATGGTTTGTATAGTTTTGATTGGAAAACAGAAAATTTTACCAAATTTCTGCCCGATTCTCTACATATAGACCCAAATCATATTATTTCATTAGTTATAGATAAACAAAATAAAGTTTGGGTAGGTACTATTGTCGGCTTATATGTGTATGACCAAGATACACAAAAATTTACCAAATTATTTCCACATAAAAAGTTTGAAAAAGGTGGCTACCAAATTATTTCGTCAATGAGTTTGGATAGTAAAGGTGGTTATATGTGGTTAGGAACAGAATATGGCTTATTTCGTTATAATATTCACCTCAATACCTATGAACATTATTTACACAATGA
>JBIKRY010000173.1:0-9735 GCA_044348925.1 Bernardetiaceae bacterium | reverse complement strand
TTTGGCGTATGTGCCACCCATGAATAGGCTTTTACGATTGCCATTTCTACGCCTTTGCCTTGATGCTCTGGAACTACTCCAAATACTACTCCTATAATCCGATTAAATTTTTTGAATAATTTGTAATAAGCAAACCGCATCATTCCCAGCAAGTTCATTTTGCCGTTGGTGTGTTTGATAACTTGATTTACATCTAAAATCTGCACATAAAAAGCTATTGGTTCGTCGTTGTAATAGGCAAACCAAATAATTTTTTCGTCAATAACAGGTTTCATTTGTTGAAATAAATTTTGAATTTCGGGCAGTGTAATTTCTTTTGTGCCTGCGTGCTTTCCCCAAGCTTTGTTATAAATTGTGCAAAAATCTTGTGCATATTTGTCTATTTCTTTCAAACGAAGATGCCTAAAGCTGTAGCCTTCTGTGTCTATAATGGCTTGTCCACGTTGTTCCATACGTGGGTGCATAGGCAATGCAAGTGTACGGACGTATGTATATTGTTTGAAATAATCTTGAAATCCGTAGGCAGTAAATAAATCATTGTAGTAGGCATGGTTGTAATTCATGGTATAAACAGGCTCGTGAAAACCATCTACCAAACAACCCCACCAAGAATCTCTCTCCCCAAAATTGATAGGTGCATCTACAGCTTCAATTCCCTTATTTTGTGCCAATAACCACGCTTTTCCCGTATCAAAAAGCATAAAAGCAGCCTCTTTACTATCTATACATTCAAAAAAACCCATACCTCCAGTTGGTTGTAAATTATCTTTGTGCATCGTCTCGAAGTCTATAAAAGCTGCAATTCGTCCAATAGTTTCCCCCAAATCATTTTGCAAAATCCAACGTGTGCATACGCCATGTTCAAAATGTTTGTTTTTTTGCCTATCAAATACTGTTTCGATATCTTTGTCTAAAGGTCTTACCCAATTTTTATCGTCTTTATACAAACGTACAGGCAACGTGAGAAATTCTTTGATATGTTTTTTGGTGCTTACTTCGATAATTTGCATAGATAGGATAAGGTTAAAATGCTGTATTTTTACAAAATGTGTTGCTAAGTAAAACATAACTGAAGTACATTCGCCTTTAGGCAAATGAGTTGATTAGCAAGTCATTTGCATAAAGGCAAATATACATTTATCATTTCTTACTACTTTACTTTATTTTTAAAATATTCAAAAGTGAGTTTTAATCCTTCTGCTCTATCTACTTTTGGTTGCCAGCCTAAAATACTTTTTGCTTTGCTAATATCAGGACAACGCTGTTTTGGGTCATCTTGTGGCAAAGGGTGATACACAATTTTTTGGTCTGTACCTGTCAAAGCTATAATTTCTTCAGCAAATTGCTTGATAGTAATTTCGACAGGGTTTCCAATATTCATTGGCAAGTGGTAATCACTCATCAAGAGGCGGTAAATTCCATCTACCAAATCAGAAACATAGCAAAAAGAACGGGTTTGGCTACCATCACCAAAAATAGTAATATCTTCGCCTTTTAGTGCTTGGCTCATAAAAGCAGGCAATGCTCTGCCGTCATCGAGTCGCATACGAGTACCATAGGTATTAAAAATACGTACAATTCGAGTTTCTACTTGGTGAAAATTATGGTATGCCATAGTAATAGCTTCTTGAAACCGTTTTGCTTCATCATATACGCCACGTGGTCCCACCGAATTTACATTGCCCCAATACTCTTCGGCTTGTGGGTGAACAGTAGGGTCTCCATAAATTTCGGAGGTCGAAGCCACCAAAATCCTTGCACGTTTTGCCAACGCCAAACCTAATAAATTATGCGTACCTAAAGAGCCTACTTTTAAGGTTTGAATTGGTTTTTTGAGGTAATCTATTGGGCTTGCTGGACTTGCAAAATGTAAAATATAGTCTAAATTGCCATCAATATGCACAAATTTTGTAACATCATGATGATGAAATTCAAAATTAGCTAATGGCATTAGATGTGCTATATTATCCATATTGCCTGTTAAGAGATTGTCCATACCAATCACATAAAAACCTTCAGCAATAAAACGGTCGCAAAGGTGTGAGCCTAAAAAACCTGCTGCCCCTGTAATTAAGACTTTTTTCATATTTGTTAAGTTGTTGTAATTTGCAAAATTAGTATTTTTTGTAGTAATTTTTTATAATTTATAGATTTTATTCAAAAATAGGATAAATTTTCTAACTTCTTGTAATCATTATTTTGCTTAGATTTTATTGTTGTATTGGCAATATTGCGAGTAGGTTTTCGGTTGCAATGCTATTTCCACACAAAAAGTGTGCTTTTGGGCATTGTTTGTAACCATGTAATCCACAAGGACGACAAGCCAAGTTTTCCTTTGTTTGCACAACAAAATGTACATCAGAAAGTGGTGTAAAACCAAATTCGGGAATCGTAGAACAAAAAATAGCACAAACAGGAGCATTTACCGCAGATGCCAAATGTAAAGGAGCAGAATCATTGACATAGTTCATCACTGCTTGACGCATTAATGCAGCAGATTCTAATAAAGTTAGTTTTCCGCAAAGGTTTTCTATTCGGTCTGTAATTGGATAGGGGAGGAGTAGGGCAGTTTTTCTGCGTACTTCTTCACATAAATTGCTATCTGTAGGACTTCCTAAAATATAGATTTTAAATTTTTCGGGTAATTTTGCTAATAAATCTGCCCATTTTTCCAAAGGATATTGTTTCGTAAACCACACAGAGGAAGGTGCAACACAGATATAACTTTGTGTTTGGTAGATTTTAACTTTATTTTCTTGAGCTATGCTTGGATATAATTTTGGTTTTAGGGGAATATTATCTGTAAAATTTGCAATAAGGGCTTGATTACGTGCTATTTCGTGGGTATTATTGCCTATTTGGTGGATATATTTTTCATGAAACAAAAAACTCAAAGGGTTATTTGCAAAACCAATTATTTTTTTTGCACCCGAAAAACCAGCCAAAATTCCAGAAGAAAAAAACCTTTGTAAATTAATTACAATATCATATTTTTCATTTCTAATTTCTTGCAATATTTGGTAAAGGTTATTAATTTTATTCTCTTGTTTATTCCAAATATATAATTTAGTAATAATAGGATTCCCAACTAATAAAGATTCATTTCCTTTCCGCAAAACAAAATCTATTTGACTATTTGGATAAAATAGGTGTAATTTTTCTACTAATGCAGTGGCTAAGATTACATCTCCTAAAAAAGCAGTTTGTAAGATAAGAATTTTGGACGGTAACATTATGCTATTTTATAATTTTTATCTAATTCGAGTAGTAAATCTATAATATCGTCCATTTTTAGAATATAGTCATTTTTAGTTGCAGCCATTGCAGCTAAAGGCATGGCATTAATCAAACTTTCTTCAGGGTCTTGCACAATAGTTAATCCACCATATTCTTTTACTTTTTTCATACCGTATGCACCATCTTTGTTAGCTCCCGACAACAAAATCCCGACTAATTTATCTTTATAGGCGTAGGCAGCACTTTCAAAGGTCAAATCTATAGCAGGACGTGAGTTATTGACGAGGTCTTCTGTAGAAATAGCTATCGAATTACCAAGTTCTATACACATGTGGTAATTAGCAGGTGCTAAATAAACTAAACCTTTTTTGATACTTTCCTTGTCGGACGGTTCTACTATAGTTTTATTACTTTTGATAGATAAAGCTTCTACAAAGCCATTTCTTACGTGCTTTAGACGATGCAAGCATAAAAACATAGGCAATGCAAAATCACGTGGAACAGAGGACAGTATTCGAGTGATTAGCTGAAAACTACCTGCGGAGCCACCAATGACTATTGCTTTATATTTATTTTCGGGAATATTGAATTTCATTAGTTTAACAAAACAAAACGTAGCTTTAAGTATTTACTGATAGATTGTTAGTAAAATTATACACGTAACTTAGTCTTTAATTTTCTTATAAATTTTTTCTTCATTGTTTACCACAATAAATTTATTAGCAATTTCACACCAAATTAAAGATTCTTTTGAACCAATAGCCAAGTAGCCATATTTAAAAAGACCTTCGTGTAGTTTGTTTAGTACGATATTTTGTAGGGCTTGATTAAAATAAATCATTACATTGCGACACAATACCAAGTCAAATTTGGAAAAAACTGCTCCTTGCACCAAATCATGGCGGCGGAAAGATACATTTTGCATCAAACTTTTGTCCATCAGTGCCTCGCCGTTTAATTCTTTGAAGTAATCGTCTAAAGCATGTACGCCACCATAACGAGCATAGTTTTTGCGGTTTAATTCCATACTTTTCATCGAATACACGCCATTTTGGGCTTTTTTGATGATGGCTGTATCGAGGTCAGTTGCTACTAATTTGGTTTTATCCAAAATTCCCATTTCTTGTAGGGTAATTGCCATAGAATATACTTCTTCGCCAGACGAACAACCTGCGTGCCAAATGTTAATTTTATCGTGTTGCAATAAAATATTAGGTAAAATCTGCTCTTTGAGAATTTTCCAAAATGTAGGGTCTCTAAACATTTCTGTTACATTGACCGTTATTTCGGAGATAAATTCTTCAAAAAAATCGGAATTTGTTTCTAAAACACTAATTAATTTATCAACATTTTTAAATTTATATAAATCAAGTAGTCGTTTAATACGGCGTTTGAAAGAAGACATAGCATAGTCTTTGAAATCATAATTATATTTCTGCTTTACTAAATCTGTCAATTTTCGGATATCCGCTATATCAATATCATTTCCACTGTCATTACCAAATGGGCTTGGGGGTATATTCATCTCTAATTAGTATAAAATTGTAGCAAGTGCAATTATACAAATAAAATTCTATAAACAAAATTTTTTAGCAAAAATAACTATTTATTTTTATTGTATTTCTATTTAAGCTAAATTAAATAGAAAATATAGTTGATAGTATTTGGTAATTTAATGATAAATGTAGATTCAACTTGTATATAAATCATAAAAATTAGCAATTATGATAAAAATAGGCTTTCCTCTTTAATTTATAAACAATAAAATCATTGTCAAACTTTGCCAATTTTTCAAGTAATACATATAAAGTATAGGTTTCCCGCATCAAAATTTTAAAGTAAGGTTTATGTAATAAAATTCGTCTTACTGCTAAAATATTGAACACGGATAACACAGAACACGCAGATTTACACAGTTTTCTACTTATAGTACCTTCCTTAACTTATATGTATCTATGTTACTATGTGGTTAAAATAATTTTGATGCGGAAAACCTATATAAAGTATTACTTGAGATGAAATATAAATGATTGATAATGAATAAGTTATATTTGATATTTATTATTTAGGAACTTTTTTAGGACAAAAAAGGTATAAGATAAAGTATTTAACTAATTTTTTAAAAATGGAATTAATAGATAAATTGAATTGGCGTTATGCTGCTAAAGCAATGAATGGTAGCGTAGTTGCACAAGAAAAAATAGACAAAATTATTGAGGCAGCTCGTCTTGCTCCAACTTCAAGTGGTTTGCAACCTTTTGAAATTATTGCTATTACCAACCAACAAATCAAAGAACAAATTAAGCCAATAGCTTGGAATCAGTCTGTTATTACAGATTGTTCTCATTTATTGGTATTTGCAGCTTGGGATACCTATACCGAAGACCGTATTAATATGATGTTTGATTTGGTAAATACGGTGCGAGGTTTTAAAAATGAAGGTTGGGAAAATTATCGTCAAATGTTGTTGAAAAACTATCCACAACGCAATGCTGAAGACAATTTTCAACACGCAGCTCGTCAAGCATACATAGGGCTTGGTATGGCAATGGTTGCTGCTGCTTTTGAGCAAGTAGATACTACGCCTATGGAGGGTTTTAGTCCTGAGGCTTTGGATACAATTTTGGGACTTCGTGAAAAAGGTTTAAGAAGTTGTGTTATTTTGGCAGTTGGTTATCGCCAAGAAGATAAAGATTGGTTAGTAAAATTACAAAAAGTTAGAAGAAGTACCGAAAATTTTGTAACTGTATTAAGCTAAAATCTGTTTTATGTATTTATGTTAGGATATTTTAGTATTTACGTTAAAATATCCTAACATAGCTTGACTTATTGTATTATGCGTCTAATTCTCCTGCAATTACATTCAAACTACTTAGAATAGCAATGGCATCAGATAATTGTTGCCCAACTATCATTTCTGGGTATGCTTGGTAATAAATAAAGCAAGGTCTTCTAAAATGTAAACGGTATGGGGTACGACCTCCATCACTTACCAAATAGAATCCTAATTCGCCATTTCCGCCTTCTACCGAATGATATACTTCTCCTTCGGGTGCATCAATTTCACCCATAATAATTTTGAAATGGTAAATTAATGCTTCCATACTTTCATAGACTTTCTTTTTAGGCGGTAGATAATACCGTTTGTCATCTGCAAAATAGCCATCATTAGGCATTTTTGCTAATGCTTGTTCTATGATTCGTAGGCTTTGCCAGATTTCTTGATTTCTTACCAAATATCTATCGTAAGTATCTCCGTATGTGCCAATTGGAATTTCAAATTCAAAATCTCCATACGAACTGTATGGTTCATTTACTCGTACATCATAATCTACTCCTGCTGCTCGTAGGTTTGGACCTGTAAACCCGTATGCTAATGCTCTTTCGGCAGTAATACCTCCCACGCCAACAGTTCTATCCATAAAAATACGATTTCTATCAAATAGGCTTTCAAATTCACGCATAACAGCAGGGAATTCGGCTAAAAATTGTTTTAACAACCGCATACCTCGTTCCGAAATACGTCTTTCCATACCTCCAATCCTGCCCATGTTGGTGGTTAGTCTTGTGCCAGATACTTCTTCGTAAATATCATAAATTTTTTCTCTTTCTTGAAATACATACAAAAAGCCTGTAAAAGCTCCTGTATCAACCCCCAAAATACTATTACAAATCAAGTGGTCGGCTATTCGTGCCAATTCCATCATAATTACGCGTATATATTCGGCTTCTTTTGGCACTGTGATACCAAGCAACTTCTCGACGGTCATGTGCCAACCCATATTATTGATAGGGGAGGAGCAATAGTTCATACGGTCTGTCAAAGGCGTAATTTGGTAGAGTGGTCTTCGTTCTGCTAATTTTTCAAAAGCACGATGAATATATCCAACTGTAGGCACGGCAGAAACTATTTTTTCTCCGTCCATTTGTAAAATATTTTGAAAAATACCATGCGTAGCAGGGTGCGTAGGACCTAAGTTGAGGGTAGTGAGTTCATTCACATACTCAATAATTTCTTGTCCTTTGGCTACTTGGCTGGTGTGTAAGATAGAGTTAGCAGACATATATATGGTTTTGTTTTGCGAATAGGCAAAAATAAAATGCTTGAATTACCAATGTACGGAATAAATTAGATATAAATTGCTACTTGTATGTTTTGTTTATTGTATAAGTTAAGTAATTGATAATCAATTACTTAGAAAAAAACAATATTTGTAATTTTATGTTTTTATATCCTTACGATTGTTTATAACTCAAATTAGTTAATTTTTTTTTACAATTCCAAAAAAAAAATAATTTTTGACACTATTTATCTATATTTGAAAATTAAAAATAGTTATTTACAAAAAAAATGATACTTTTATGACTTTGGAAGAGGCACAACAAACCGTAGATACGTGGATAACTACTACGGGTATTCGTTATTACAATGAATTAACTAATATGGCTATTTTGATGGAAGAGGTGGGAGAAGTAGCACGAATTATGGCTCGTAAATATGGTGAACAATCTTTTAAGCCTTCAGATAAAGAGGTGGATTTGGGAGATGAAATGGCAGATGTGCTTTTTGTTTTGATAGCATTGGCAAACCAGACAGGCATAAATTTGACAGAGGCTTTACAAAAAAATTTGGACAAAAAAACAAAACGAGATACAGAAAGACACGCAAAAAATGAAAAATTGCGTTAAGTTTTGTAGTAGAGTTTTGTAATATTGCACCAACCTATAAGAAAGAAGTTGTAGCTACATATCAACTCCTTTCTTATATTAATTTTAAGTTACGAATTTAATAACTTATTGTATGTATGGACAATATTTGCAAGGTTTTAAAAGCATTATCAAAATTTTTATCACGTTTTTTGTAAAAATCTAACCAAAATAATGATGCCTTGCTTAAAGAATATTCTTTTTGACGATTTTCAATTTTACTAATCATCATTTTATTCATATCTTTGTGTTTTGTACCAAATTCTATTATTTGGTTAGCTGCATAGCTAATTTGCCTATCTGACCAATAATTTTTTAATTTTACGAGGGCAGCAGTCATTACATCAGCATTAGGATTTTTATGTTTTAATAGCAATGTGAGATAGAATGCCGTTGCTTGTTGTACTTCTTTTGTATTTGTTTCACGCAATAAAAAAATATCAAGCATATCTGTAGCATAGCCTTGTTCATGCCTAAATGTATATTTATTTTCAGGATATTGTTTTGCAAATTTAGTAATTTCTTCTTTGACAATTTCGTGTCGCTGTTGCCAAGATAAATCTCCTCCATGAATAATTTGGTAGTTGTTTTTCATCAAGAGCATATCTGTTTGCGTGGAGTAAGCACCATTTTGCTCTACTTTATTTAGAGTTACAACAGGTTTTAGATAATCACTTGGCGTAGTCCCAAATCTATAACCTTGTGTAAAAAGGTATTTGGCACTTGTATTGTTAGGGCTTGTTAAGGATTCATAAGTTGCATCATAAGATTCTTTTTCTACAAGTTTTGTATGTAGTTCTTTATTACAAGAACTAAAAAAGAAAACAGATACGCAGAGGCTTGATAATAAAAATTTATTTGACATAGTAATTTGAGTTAAAATATTTTATATGAATTTAATTTTTAATTATATGGTAATAATTTTATGTAGGGTTTTCCACACAAAAAGGTTGCCAATTATTTGAATTATCGCCATAGCTGGTGTGGTCTCCATAGCCACCATCTCCAAAGTCATTATAAATATAGTGTTCACCTGTAACACCCCACTGACCTTCTGATCCTGCATCCCAGTAATGATAAAGCATATAAGGTCCGTTGTCTGGCGCACTTGTATTCTGACCTACAAAATATACGCAACGGAACTGATATAGTCTTCCATTTTGTGCTTGGTATTGTGCATAAATAGAATAAGATACTAAAAATAATAACATCAATATTTTTTTCATAAAATTAATTTTGTTTTTACTTGAATAATTTATATAATGCAAACTTAATAATAACAGATAATAGTACAGAATAAATATAGTTGTAGTTTACAACTATATTATTGTAGTTTACAACCATCAAATAGAATAATTTATGACAATAGGAAAAAAAATAATGAAAATTAGGGATTTATTGGGTTTTTCTCAAGAGTACATAGCCCATAAACTACAAATTACTCAACAATCTTATAGTAAATTAGAGTTGGATAAAACAAAAATATCAGAAGAAAAACTTAAAAGTATTCTTGATATTTTGGGAGTATCAAAAGAGAACTTCGATAAGTTTGATGATAAAAATTTATATAATGTTTATCAAAACCAAACGGGTAATGGTGTTGGCAATGGTATTTTTATAGCAGAAAGTAGTTCAAAGCTAATTGAAGTTATGCAAAATAACGAGATTCAGTTATTAAAAGTAGAAAATGACAAACTTAGAAGCTGTTTGAATTAAATTTTTCTCACTACTCTCCTAATATTAGCAATAATTAAATAACTATTTGCATTCTCTACTTTTCGTTCATAATCT
>JBIKRY010000450.1:0-2582 GCA_044348925.1 Bernardetiaceae bacterium | reverse complement strand
GATAAATAAAACTTTAGCACTTCACTTCTTTAGTAGCACGTTACCCGCCATATTGCCAAGGCTGTGTTCAAGCTCACACGTTCCGTGAAGGCAACAGTAGCGATAAAAGCTCACCTTTGATATTCAACAAATATAAATAATAACATGTTAAAAAAAATGAGTTATCAAAAAATGCATTAGGCGAAAATCAGTTGTATTGGTTAGACCAAATGCACCAGTTATTAGAAGTGGGTAATTATGCCCATCAATCGGTACGTAATTATTTAATGGAAGTAAGATTGTTGTTTCATTATTTCCATGAAAAAAATGTAGAAGACATTTCACAACAAGACATTACCCAATATTTATTATTCATAAAAAAGGTACATGGCGTTGGTTTAGCTAAATGCCGCAGCGTAGCCCATAGTTGTAGTTTCTTTTTTAAGAAAGTGATTCAAAAGCCATTTATATTACCTACCACTTTGTATCCGCGAAAAAACTTTGTTTTACCCGAAGTAATGTCGCAGCTTGAAGTTAAACAATTGTATGCTTCACTTTTTGATGTTCGTCAAAAGGCTGTAATTAGTTTATTATATGGCACCGGTATGCGACTTAATGAGTTGCGCAATTTACAGTGGAAACATATAGAACGAAGTAATAACAGAATAAAAATCATACAAGGTAAGGGTGCTAAAGATCGGTATACTTTACTGTCTCCCACTATTATTAAAGATCTGGAGACTTATTATCGCACCTATCAAAGCAAGCAGTTTGTATTTGAAAGCATTCAATTAAAAGGAAAACCTTTACATAACAGGTCATTACAAATCATCGTAAATGCAGCAATGGTTCAAGGTGGTTTTGTATCCGGTAAATATACAGCTCATACGCTGCGCCATTCATTTGCCACACACTTGCTAGATGGGGGCTGCGATATTCATAGCATTAAAACGCTTTTAGGACATGCAGATTTACGCACCACGGGTATCTATTTGCATTTACAACAAAGCAAGCACAATAATATTGTTTCTCCTTTAGAATCAGCAACAAATGAGTAATACCATTAATTTACAACCGATTCGTACTCAATTGCAGAGTATTGTATTCAAAGAAGGTATTGCTCTAGCTCCAAACACTTATAGCAAAAAGGTTTTTGAGCAATTAACCTATTGCCATACAGCAAAAACAGGTGTACACCATAATCGATGCAATGATGCAACATGCAGGTATGAACAATATCAATACCATAGTTGCGGTAACAGACATTGTCCTAATTGTGGTGGAACAAAACGAGAACAATGGTTGGAAGACAAAACCTCAGAGTTATTACCTACCTCTTACTATCATGTAGTGTTTACCTTACCTCACGAGTTGAATAGTGTTATTATGGGTAATCGGAAAATTTTATTTAAACTATTATTTGATGCTTCTTCCTATACACTGTTAACTTTAGCTAAAGATGAAAAATGGCTTGGAGCCACACCCGGTATCATCAGTATATTACACACCTGGGGACAACAATTGTCGTTTCATCCGCATGTACATTGCATTGTTAGCGGTGGGGGTATTCTTAATGGTAATTTATGGAAACAAGAAAAACGGTTGAATAAACAATATTTGTTCCCCCAAAAAATTATGCAAAGTATTTATAAGGCTTATTTTTTAAAACAGTTCCGCATCTTAGTTGCCAATAAAACAATCTCACTTAAAAATCAACAAGACATAGCAAAAACAATTCATCAAATTGGGTTTAAGAAATGGAATGTATATGCCAAACCTCCATTTGGTGGTGCATTGCAGGTATTACAATATCTTGGCAGATACACCCATAAAGTAGCAATTACGGCTCATAGAATACTAAGCATTGATACTGTTAATAGAACCATAAGCTTTAAATACAAAGACTATCGTTTACGAAAAAGCAATCAAATACATAAAGAGCTAACGTTGCCAATCACCGAGTTTAACAGAAGATTTGAACAACATATTTTACCTAAAGGTTTTGTAAAAATCCGACATTATGGCTATTTAAAAAATTACCAACGAAAACAGCGGTTATTAGAAATATTTAGTCAAATGAAATTACCGCCACCACCGCCTAAAATAAAAATACCGATTCGCGTGCGTATATTAGAAAAAACAGGTGCCGATATAACTAAATGTCCGAAATGCAAACATGGTGTATTAGAAACAGTAGTAACCTATCGAAATGGATATTTGTGTGCAGCTTACCAATCAACAAATAAATATGAACCAACTTTAGTAATGAATAACAAAGCCTCTCCCTAAAATATAGTAAATGAGCCAATGAGGAGAATGCCAATACATCACAAAAAAAATAACCTGCAAATAGTGGGTAGGGGAAGTATTATGCATACAATAATAAATAGAAGAAAATCAACAAAAAAAATGAAAAGTCTGCTATTCATCATCCAATACCAGAAGCTACAAAACCACCTAAGAAAAGCGTTACAAAACTCAGGTGTGCGCTGAACAAGGAGTAGCAAAAATGCCCTGCCAAAATCTACAAATGCAGGGTATTTTTATGGGGCATTTCTTCTACTCCGCTGTATGTTATAGCCCGTTTTTCTTTCTGTTGTCAT
>JBIKRY010000011.1:0-30811 GCA_044348925.1 Bernardetiaceae bacterium | reverse complement strand
TACTGAAAGGTAGTTTAGCTGCTGCTATGCTTTTGGTAATTGTAGATGTCTTAAAAGAATTGCCTTTGACTCTTATTTTAAGACCATTTAATTTTGATACACTTGCTACAACGGCTTTTGAGTTTGCAGATGACGAAAGATTAGTTTCGGCTTCTATTTCTTCTTTACTAATTATTTTAGTTGGTTTATTGCCCGTAATAGGTTTAAACAAATTACTAAAAAATTGATAAATGATTATAAAATTAAGTTTTAAAAAATATAGTTTGGTAAAGTTTGTTAATTTGAGTAGTTTTTATCATTGATAAACATTATATACTTTTTGAATAGCCCTCTTTGGAGTAAGGGCTAACAAATTATTTTTCTGGCATATATAACAAAGTGCTTAACTTATCTTTTGCAAAAATTTCGTTAGCAGCCTCAAGCAAATCTTCGGCACTTGTGGCTTCGATTTGTTCAAAAATATCATTAAGCTTTTCTATAGTATTGGTATCCAAAATACTTTTTCCCATCATAAGCATAAAATTCATATTACTTTCTTCTGCCATTGCCAACTGTCCCATAATTTGTTGTTTTGCTTTATGGAGTTGTAAAGTGCCTAATTTTTCTTTGCAAAGTTTGTCTAATTCCTTGAAAACCAAAGACATAGCTTTTTCAATCGTATTTTTTTCTGCCCCAAAATAAATAGAAAATAATCCTGTATCTATGTAGGCATTGTAGTTAGATTCGATGCTATAGACCAATCCAAATTTTTCTCGCAAAGACATATTCAATCTCGAATTCATTCCTGTACCACCCAACAAATTATTGAGTAGAAAAAATGTAATTCTTTTTTTGTCATATAACGAATAGGCAATATTTCCCATTAGGCAATGTGCTTGTGTAATAGGTTTGCTTACTTTTAAGTTTTTGGCTTGATAACCTGTAAAAATATCTCTATGAAATGGTTTTGCAATGGTAGTTGGAATAGTAGCAAAATATTTTTCTGCCAATGCCACCACTTTTTTCATTGGCAAAGCACTAACCGAAGAAAAAATAATGCGTTGGTTGATTAAATGTTCTCCCAAAAACTCAAAAAAATTATCTCTTGTAAAACTATTAACACTTTCGGTAGTACCCAAAATATTTTTTCCTAAGGCGTGTTCTCCAAAAATAACCTCATCAAATTGGTCAAGAATAGCATCAGTTGGGTCATCGATATACATTGCCATTTCTTCCAAAATTACTCCTTTTTCTTTTTCTATTTCTTTTTCGGGAAAAACAGAATGAAAAGTAATATCTGTTAAAACATCTATAGCCTTCTCAAAATGAATATCTAAGACAGATACATGAAAACAAATTTTTTCTTTAGTTGTATAGGCATTCAATTCGCCACCCAAAGAATCTATAGCAGAAAGAATATGGTGGGTTTTGCGTTTTTGTGTACCTTTAAACGCCATGTGTTCCCAAAAATGTGCAAGTCCTAATTGTTGCGTGTTTTCGTCTCGGCTTCCAATATCCAACACAAAACCACAGTGTGCTATCTTGGTATGTGGAACTTGTCTATGAATAAGACGAAGCCCGTTAGAAAAATGATGAATTTCGTAATCTGGCATATATTTTATAACTGTCGAATGGCAAAATTACATTATCTTTTCTAATTTTGATAGATTTATAGCAAAATTTTACGAATACCCATTCCTAAAAATCAAATTTCATTTGATTCATACAATTAAAATGTTTTTTGGGGCATTGGTCAAAACCTATTTTGGAACAAGGACGACAATTAATAGTTTTATTTTCTAACACAAAAAATTTAGTTCGGTAGGGATACATTCCTAAAGCAGGCGTAGTATTTCCCCAAATACTATAAATTGTTTTTTGAAATGCCGCAGCAATGTGCATCAGACCTGTATCATGTGCAAAAACCATAGTAGCTTGTTGCACCAAAGATGCAGATTGGTTTAAGTTAAATTTGCCACAAGCATTAAAAATTATGGTATTGGTGCTGGAATTTGCAAAATATTTTTCTATTTCTTCGCCTATTTTTGCATCATTTTTATCTCCAAGTAAAATAATAGGTTGATTGATTTTGCTACATAATTCTATCATTTTAGCAAATGGTAATTTTTTTGTTGTATGTTGTGCACCAACCGTATAAGCTACATAGCCATTTTGATGGGTTTTGGGTAGAGTTTCTAATTTTATGATGTCTTGTGGAGGAATAAAATAATCTAAACCCAAGTTATCTGACTCAATAGCCAACATTTTGGTAGTTGCCAAGTATCTATCTACAATATGTATTGCAGGCATTTTATTGATAGAAAAATTCACATACATAAATTTCTCTATATTTAATTTTTCAAAACTTGCACATTTGGGTTTCTCTGCAAATGGAATATATACGCCAAGTAATGTTTTTAGGCGTATAGTACGTAAATTATTATGCAAATCTAAAATATAATCATATTTTTCGGCTTGTAATTGCTTTGCAAGTGCATACAAACTATTTTGGAGGACAAATATTTTATCAATATATGGATTATTTGCAAGAATATTTTGATAATTTTCTCGTGTGCAATAATGAACTTCGGCATTTGGTACTTGCATTTTTACGTTGCGAATGACAGGCGTAGTAAGTACAATATCGCCAATAGATGAAAAACGTATAATTAAAATTTTGGGCATAACGGGTATTTTCTACAGACAAAGATACTATTATTTATCATTAGTCTATAAAAAAACTCCTAAATAGTATTTGCAACTATTTAGGAGTATAATTTTGTAGCACAGACTGTAGCATAGACTTTAGTCTGTGCTTTTATGATTATCAATAATTCTGTAGCATAGACTTTAGTCTATGCTACAGAATTAGATACTACTTATTTTCTATTGTCTTGTTAATTTGTAAATTCCTTTAAAGAAATCAACTTCAATTTTGTAAGTACCCGCAACAGGTGCTTTGAAGTTAGAGCCTTGGAAATTTAAGTTTCCAGCCAAAGAATTAGCTCCAGACATTCCCCATTTAAAATCCCAACTACCATTTGTAGGCAATAATAAATATTCTTTTGCTTGCAATGGCAATGTTAATTCAAATTTTCCTTCTGCAATTCTTTTAAATTCTTGATTTGCTGGCACAGGATTATTCCAACCTCCCGCAGTTGCATCTCCTACAATAAATAATTTTTGTGTTGGTGCTAATACTGGAGGATTTGGTTTATAGGTATCTACCACAATATACACAGGATTGGTTGTACCATCAAAACTTCCTACTTGTTCATAACCATAAGCATTGATACCAACATTTGCAATAGCATCTCTGACTACTACATATTCTACGCCTGCCTCACGTGGTGCTGCACCTGCAAGAAGTGTTGAATTTTTTACTCTACTCATCTCAATAGCACCTGTCAAGGAAGTTGCACCTTTTTTTACCAAGTAATATTTAGCTGCGTCATTGTTTTTTACATCTGCTACTACAGTTAATTTATTGCTACTAATAGCTACTACAGGTAGTGTAATTGGTGGCGAGGTAAGTCTATCACTCCAATTTGGAATGGTGTAATTCATTGCAGGTTTGTTATCCCATTTTAGGTTGTCCAATTCTTCGCCATTTGCACCTTTCATATTTTTGCCCCATTCGCCCCTTGTAATTTTAAATTCAGAACTTGCAGTCAAATTTAAGTGAATATAGTAGCAAGTTGTGCTAACTTTAGTCAATTTTAATGCTTCTGTTCCGCCGCCAGTCCAATCTCCTTTGCCACCTGCTGCTTGTTCAAAATTACCTGAAACATACAAATTTCCTTCAGTATTTGCAGGTGCTGTAACAAATAAAGTTACATTTTTACCTGCTGGTAATCCTACTGTTGGAAATACGCATTTATCTACAGTTACAGTACGATAATTTAGGATATTTACTTTGTAGGATTTAGTGCTTTTGTTTCCTTCAGCATCTGTTACTGTATATTCTATTTTATAAAGTCCAGAAGGTGCTGTTGCAGGGAGTGGAAAAGCAACATTTACCGAAACACCACGCAAAGCCGAAGCCGTAATATTGCGAATTTCTTGCGTTGCTACTATTTTTGCATCTGCATCTGTAGTTACAACTACAGCTACTTTGCTTAGTTGCGTATTATCATTTGCCTTGATAGTAACAGGCAACACAGGCGAATCATTGGTAACTTGGATTAAATCATAATCCACAATAGCCACCCCTTCCAAAGTAGGTGCTACGCTATCTTTCGCACAACCCCAAACCAAACTTAGAATGGATAAGGCTATCAGCGAAGATTTTAATATATTTTTCATAATTTACAAGATGTTTAAATTGAAATTTTTGTAATAATTTTGGTTAATTTGTCATTCTGAGCAAAGTTGGTACGACATTTCGCACCAACTTTGCTCAGAATGACAAATTTAGATTAAAAACCTGGGTTTTGTTTCAATTTTGTATTTGTAGATAACGCAGGTGCTGGAATTGGGAATAATTTATATTTTGCATCACTTGCAGGTTTGAAATCGTGTGCTAAAGTAAATTTATCAAAACGAATCATATCCTGACGACGATGCCCTTCCCAACACAATTCACGACCTCTTTCGTCATAAATATCTTCTAAAGTAACCGACATCATTGGTGCTACACCTGCTCTTGCACGTACTTGATTAACCAAAGGAACAGCACCCGCCGTATTTCCACCACGAGCTAAAGCTTCTGCTTTCATTAACAAAATATCCGCATAGCGAAATACAGGAAAATCATTAGACGAGCTACCACCATTATAAGGTGCTACAGGATAATATTTGATATTTCTTGCTCCTTCTTCTACACCTGCACTTGTCAAAGAACTGATATTTAAGGTATAGTTTACATCCCCAGGGTATTTACCTGTAATCCATTGTGCTTTGCGTTTATCACCATTTTCGTATTTGTTTACAAAGTTTTGATGTGCAGTTGCACCATTCCACGTATCAAAATCAAATACAGCTTTACCGTGTGCACCACGCAAGCTACGAATACCAATAATATTACGAGGTGCCTGATTTGCATCAACATAAACGGCTAAAATAACTTCTTGGTCTGGACAACGGTCTCCACCCAAAGTCATGTAATCTGCTACTAAGCTATAACCACCTGCCATTACTTTGTCGCAAGCAGCTGCTGCTTCTGTATTACGTGGGGTTCCTGTATAAACTTGTGCATTGAGATATACTTTTGCTAACAAAGCATAACCTGCATATTGATTAAAACGACCATAAAACTCACCACCTTTAGTAGTAGGTAATTTGTCTATATTTTCGGTTAATTCTTTTACTACAAAATCATACACTGTTTTGCGGTCTGCTTGTGGAATTTTATCAATTGTTAAGCTATTTTCGGTAAAAAATGGTATATTTCCCCAACCATCTAGTAACATATAGTAGAAATAAGCACGCAATACTCTTGCTTCAGCTATTCTTGCAGGGTCAGCACCCGAATCTGTTAAAAGTTTTACTGCTTGATTGCCTTTAAATACTGCTTTATACAACCAATTCCAAGTATTATTAATCATTTCTTGTCCTGCACCAAATTCGTGGCGGTAAAGTTGTCGCCAAATACCGTTATCGTCCCAAGCACCGTCAGCTCTTGTAGGTAGCATCAATTCGTCAGTCGTAGCTTCATTTAAGTCAAACCAACCTCTATCTGCTCCTGCAATTCCTTTTCCATTCCAATCTCCACGCACTTCTCCATAAATATCAGCCAAAGCTGCTGTTACTCCTGCGGGAGTTGCATAAAATTTATCTGCAACTTGTTTTTCGTACACACCTTCATCAAGATTTGTACAATTTGTTAAAGTAAGTAAGGAAACCCCTACTGCTAAAATGAATTTTTTCATATTTTTATCGAGTTTTAACAACTGTAAAATAATTTGTAAATTAAAAATGTTTTACTTTTTTGCTATTTGATGTATTACGTTGGCAATGGTGCTTTTGCACCTTGACAAACGTAATACATCACCGTTATTACGTTTGTCAAGACTTAGGCAATGCCGTGTAAAAAGTACCATTGCCAACGTAATAACAGCGAAGTTTACACTATTTGAATGTAACATTGACACCGACAGCAAAAGTACGGGTACGAGGATACAAACCGAAATCTGTACCAAAACCTTTGCCATCATTACCACCACCATTTGAACTTACTTCTGGGTCTATGCCTGAATAGTTTGTAATAATAAATAGATTGTTAGCAGTAAAAGATAAACGCAAACTTTCGATAAATTTTAAAGTTGGTTTGAAACGGTAGCCAATGGTTAAGTTTTCTAAACGACCAAAAGAACCTTTTTCTATCCAATAATCCGTAGCATAAGAAATATTACGAATACCATCACCAGGCGCGGTATTCACAACATTTGATTGCCCTAATTGCGACATAGCACTTAAAGAAGCACGTCTTGCATTATAAATATCATTGCCATATACGCCTCTAAATACAATATTTAAGTCCCAGTTTTTATAGCTTGCAGACGGGGTAAAACCATAACTAAATGTTGGCATTGCATTACCTGCAATATAACGGTCTGCACTACGGTCGCCATCATCTATTTTTCTGTTTCCATTCAAATCATCAATAATTTGATTACCTTCTGCATCAACCCCTGCGTGTTTGAATACAAAAAAAGAACCTATTGATTGACCTTTAATAAGGTATTGAACACCATTATTAGTAGAAGCAGTACCTGTAGTTCCACCAGCACCCCAACGCACTGTATCTGTTTTTAAGTCTACACCATTAATGCTACCACTCAATTCTTCTATTTTGTTTGTATTATGTGTGAAGTTACCACCTAATGTAAGCCTAAAATCTTTTTGGTCAATAACCACATAACTTAATGCAACTTCTATACCTTGATTTCTCATTGAACCTACGTTAGCTTTAATAGTTTCAAATGGATATGGAGGACGAGGAACTAAATAATCGAATAATAAGTCTGTTGTTAAACCATTATAGTAGTCAATAGAACCTGTTAAACGGTTGTTCATAAAACCAAAGTCTAAACCAACATTCATCATAGCACGAGTTTCCCAACGCAAATCTGGGTTTGCATTTTGGTAGATACTGTAATTATCAACTAATCCACCAAAGTAAGACTTACCGTCTTGTCTTACCAATAGAACAGAGCCTAATCTTGATAAACCTTGTTGATTACCTGTTACACCATAACCAGCCCTTAATTTTAAATCGGATACGACATTACTTGATTTTAGGAAAGCCTCTTCAGAAATACGCCATGCCAAAGACATTGAAGGAAATAATGCGTATCTGTTATTGACACCAAATTTAGAAGAACCATCTGTACGAGCTGTTATTGTAGCTAAGTATTTGTCTTTGTAGCTATAATTTAACCTACCTACAAAAGACACTAATGTTTGGTCATTATCATCTGCATATAAAAAATCTTTGTCATGAACAGGTGTAACCTTTGGAAGCATACTGCTGCTGAACAAATCTACACCGTTTTCAAAAGGATTACTTTCTAAACCTAAATAACGAACTTTACGTGTTGTATTTACAGCATATTGCCATTCATAAATTCCACTTACATCAAAACTATGGTTACCAATTACTTTTTTATAGTTTAAAATGAAGTTAAATAATCTTTCACTACCTGTTTCTAATTTACTTTCTGTTCTTGTCCCATTTCTTGTGTCTCCTTGCGTAGTTAATTTTGAACGGTATTGTTGATAAACAAGGTCTGTTGTTCTCCAAGAACCAAATACAGTTGCAGTTAAAGCTGATGTTATTTTATAGTCGGCACGCAAGCTACCAAATAAATTTGTAACCTTATCACCATCTATGATTTCTTTGGCTCTTGCATAAGGATTTACATAACCAAACACATTGTCATCTACAAAATAAGTTCCGTCTGCATTATAAATAGGGTCAGTTGGTCTTCTACTCAAAGCTGTACCAATTACACCATCATTATTAAAACGGCGTATTCTGCGTCCAACATTTATATCACCTGACAAAGTAAGTTTATCTTTTAAAAACTTTCTATTAATTTGCATCCTACCAATATAGTTGGTTAAGCCTGAATTAATAATAACTCCTTCTTGTCCAATAGCTGTAAAAGATGCTCTTACATTAAAACCTGCTACACTACCACCAACACCTAAATTATGAGTTTGTGTAAATCCGCTACGTGTAACTTGGTCTTGCCAATTTGTATTACCTTTGGCATCTCCCACAGTAACGCCTAATTTTGCAGCCTCTGTACGCCATTGTGCAGCATCTAACATTTCATATCTTTTAGATATTACTTCATAAGAACCTACACCGCTATAATCTACGGTAAATTTGCCAGATTTTGCTCTTTTTGTTGTTACTAAAATAACACCTGCTGCACCACGAGAACCATAAACGGCAGTTGCAGAAGCATCTTTTAAGATGTCAAATGATTCGATTTCGGAAGGAGGAATTTGGTTTAACAAATCCATATTGCCTTGAATACCATCTACAATTACCAAAGGGTCGTTACCACCTGCTAATGAAGTGATACCACGAATACGAATACCTGGTCCTGTACCTGGTTCACTACCAACTTGGTTAATAGTAACCCCCGCAGCACGACCTGAAATTCTTTGTAAAGGGTCTGTAATAGGACCCGCATTCAAATCTTTTTCTGTAAGATGTGTTGCAGCACCTGTAAGGTCTTTTTTCTTCTGCGTGCCATAGCCCACGACTACAATTTCTTGTAATTGCTTGTCGTCTGCCAAAAGTTCAACATTGATTGTAGATTGATTACCAACTACAATTTCTTGAGTCATCAAACCCACAAAACTAAATACCAAAACAGCTTTGTCGTCTGGTACAGTAACTTTATAATTGCCCTCAATATCCGTAATAGTACCTGTAGTAGTACCTTTTACTTGAATAGTTACACTTGGGGCACCATTTGGTTCTTCTTTTGACGTAACTTTACCGCTAACGGTGCGTTGTGCGTACAAAAGGGTGCTAAAACAGATGAAGATAGTTGATAACACAGACATCTTCAACCATGTAAGTCTTTTGTTCATAATACGAGTGTGTTGTTTAAATTTCATTTTCAATTTTTTTTACTGTAATTCACATACCTGCAAAATTGCTATACAAAATTGCTACAGTATTTTGGATAAGATATACTTATTCCATGTAAGTAAGCTCGATGTTTTTTTGTTTATGTCATGTAAGTTGATGGTTAATTTTTAGGTGATATAAAGGATTTCAAAGCAATTCAAAGAACTTTTTTGGGGCAACAAAATTACTTTTTTTTGTGCTTATAAAGTTTGTAACATTTTTTTAATAAAACAATAATACAATTAACTTTTTTTTACAAATTTTTACTTGCAATAACGACATTCTATTAAGATTGGCAAATATTATAGCTAAAATATTAAAAAAATGTAAATTTATTTTGTTGAAGGAAATTATTTTAGCCAAAAGGTTAATTTTCTATTTTATTTTTTAGGCTATAAAATACTGTAGGTTATTGAGTAGTACGTAGTCCAAGCTACGTATTGCAAGTTGGATAGTAGTACGTAGCCGCAGCTACGTAGCAAAACTGGCTAATTCTACCTCGTATTTTATGTAAAAATAGGGGTTTATGTTAGCAAAATTTTGTTTTTATTTCCAAAATACTACGTATCAAGAGATACGTAGTACAGTTAGGTAACTTACATTAATTAAATAGCCTTTGCCACCAAGTTTTTTCTTTTTTCTTCTCGGTGTCTATGAGCCATAATTCTTCGTCTGTTGCATATTTTTTTACTTCTGCAAGTTGGTTTTCATCTATTTCTACCAACAAAATGCCTTTGATGGTACTAAGATTTTCCTTTAAAGTAAATACTTTTTTTTGTGTATTGGTACTTAATACTTCATAGACTTGTTCCCAATCCAAACTATCATTTTCTCGCAAAGATAATCTTTGCAAATTATTTAACTTCCCAATAGCTACGGGTAAGGTCTTAAAGTAATTTTCATTCAGGTTGAGATTTGTCAAATTACTTAATTTTTCTAATGACGCAGGCAGAGAACTCAATTCATTATCATTTAGGTTTAAATGAATTAGTTTTTTTAATACACTGATTTCTTTATCTACTTCTTTTAGACCATTAGTACTTAAATCAAGTGTTTTTAAATTAGGTAATTTAGTAAGTACATTAGGAAAATAACCTAAATCATTTTTATTTAAGTTTATGTTTTTTAATTTCAGTAAATTTGACATTTCTTTAGGCAAAAAACTTAACTTATTCTTACGTAAATTTATTGTGGTTAGATTTACTAATTTTGATATACTAACAGATATACTATCTAATTCATTGCTACTTAAATTTATAGTAGTTAATGTTGTTAATTCTGTGAGTACATTAGGAAAAGTTTTTAAGGGATTTCCTGTTAAATTGATTTGTTCTAATTTAGATAATTTTGCTATTTCTTTAGGTAAATTTTTCAACTGATTATTACGCAAGTTCAAATTTCGTAATGTTGTTAATTGCCCAATTTTAGGGTCTAAACTATCTAAAGAATTTTTACCAAGTAATAATATTTGTAAGTGTTTGTTTTCAAATACCAATGGAGGAATAGCAGCCAAGTTCAAAGAACGTAAATCTAAAGCTTCATTGGTGGTATCTGCTTGAAAAGAAAGTGTATAGGTTTGCCCACTTATATCAAGTAAAAACTCATTGGCGATGCCTTCTTTTACGTATGCCATATCTATATCTTCTTCAAATTGCATCGCTTTGTCCCAAGTTGCAAGCCTATCTATTGTATTGCCTTGTTTGTCCCCAAAATAAAATACTTTATCTTTCCCTACGACACCATAGCACAATGCTAAACTATCTGCATAAAAATAAACAGCTTGATTTAATTTTTGAGCTGCTCTTTCACTTTCATCTGCTCTTATTTTTTCTTTTTCTGCTTTATAGAAAAAAATGCCAGACGTTATTGCAAAAACCAACGACACTACAGCAGTAAAAATAGCTATTCTTAGTCGGCTTTCCAATTGTTTGGCAGTCTGTTTCTCTTGCTCTATTTGCTTGTTGTGTACTTCTTGACTTGCTGCAATAAAAGCTATTTGTAACTCGGTAGGTTTTGGCGATTTTTTGCTTTCGTCTGCCTGTTCGAGCCATTCGTGTGCCAATACCAACTGATTCCCTGCTAATAAAAGGTCATCTTTAAATTTTAAAGATTTTGTTTCTGCATTTTCAAGCCCAATCGTGCTTACCATAGCCTCTGTAGCTTTTTTCTGCCATTTGCTGTGCTGTTCTACGTATTTTCTGTCGGTATCTATTACACGAATCAACTGTAGAAAAACTGTATAAAAATCAGATTTTGTGCAATCTATCCATTGTACCTCGCTAAGTTTAGACATTGTTTTAAACTTAGCAGTAGTTTCACTATCCAAATTTTCTACCAATAAGGTAATAAACCGTTTGCCTTGAGAATTTGCATAATTTACTTCGTCCTCACAATAAGGCGAAGCAATAGATTTTGGTGAAATGAGAAACACAAAATTATCTGATTCGGCAATACCTTTGTAAATTTCTTGCTGGAAATCGGCAGCATTGGCAATACTTTCTTGGTCAAACCAAGTTGTTTTTCCATACAGTTGTAGTTCATTGTTGAGTTTGCGAGCAAAATCTGCATCATTACGCGAATAACAAATAAATATTTCACTATCCAACTGCCCAATTTTAGCCAAACTCTCACCAATAAAATCCTCGTGAATTTTTAAAGGAGGATATTCAATTTTATTTTTTGCTGCTGCTAACCATGTTTTTGCATTTTCCAATTTATACCCACGCAATAAAACACTTGCATTTCGTTGTTGCTTTTCCCATTTCAACGCCTGCACCAAAAATATTTTATGTTGTTCGTGATACCGTTTGTCTATATTAATTTCGCCTAACAATTCATTAATATCACTTTGGTAATGTTCTAAGTTTCTATTATCTGTAAAATCTATAGTTTGTAAACTATGGAGTTTAGGCAATTCTTTGAGTTTTTCTATACTTTGTGGACTAAGTTTTTCTATTAATAATGGAATAATACGTTTTTTAAGTTCAAAGGCATAGGCTATCTCTCGCAAACAAAATTCAGATTGCAACGAATGATTAGACAACATACACACAAAATTATCTGCATTTTCCAAACCTCGCCATGTTGCTTGTTCTGCGTCCTCCGCTTTGCTTATATCTTTATGGTAATGCCAAGTGGTTACTAATTTTTTACAAAGAGAAATATAAATTTTTTGCTGTAATACTTTGTCTTTATTGCTAAAACTCATAAAAACATCTGTCATCAAGTTTTCAGCATTTTTTTTACTTTCGCAAATAAACTCTGCAACTACATTAGAGGGCAAACAAGGTGCTTGTTCTGGTGCCACAAATTCTTTTACCAACCACGCTTCAGCAGCTATTCTTGCATTACCTACCAGCAAATAATCTGTTTGTTTTTGGTGTTCCTGCCAATGCAAAGCAGCCTCAAGTAAGATTGTATGTTGTTTTTTATAGTCTTTGTGTGTATTAATAAGTCGTAATACTGCTGCTGCTACATTTTCTATACTATCTGCACTGGTGCCAAAACTTGGAAAAGAATAAGTACGCAAATAGTCTATATTATTATGATTAAACCAATTATTTTCATAACTTGACTGCCATGCAGAAATAGCTTGAATATCGGCAGGTTGGTAATTTTCTTTGGCATATATCCAATCTGTTGTTCCAATCAATTCATGGCTACGTTTCAATACATCTAAATCTGTAAGAATTTCGACATCAGAGATGCCAAAAGTTTGGTAAAAATTTCGTAATACGAGTTTATCGGCTTCAGAAAGTTCTTGAGCAGGTGTGTCATGTATTACAATTTGTGCTAATGGTACTACACTTTTGCCTAAAATTCGGGCATATTCCAACTCCATCAAACAATAAGGCGAAGTCATACAACGCGGTGCCATAACGTATGCAAAATTGTGGGCAGATTCAATTCCTCGCAAAATACGCTGTGCATAATCCTCCCCATTTGGAATATTAACCTTATCAAACCAAGAATCAAAGCCTGCTAATGTGATTTGTTGGTGCAATTTGCCCACAAAAACAAGGCTTTCACGCCTTCCGTAAGAGATAAAAAGGTCTTTCATTGGAAAATTAGTATGTTTGATTGGCAATTTTATATATTTTTTATGAAAATAAAAAAGTTAGGCTATAAAAATATAAAAATTAGGGGATAAATAATAATCCATAACTTCGCTTAAGCATACATTTTATTATTCGCAAATAATCTGTTTGGCATAGGCTACATTTACTCGTTGATAAGTTCCCCAACCTTTTACAGGCACTATTTCTTTATAAAAAGTCATTACTTTTGCTAATTTTTCTTCATAATTTTCAGGTTTTCCTATTTCTATTCGTTGGCTTCCTGCTTCAGAATAAAATGAAACTTGCATTTTTTTGTCTAATTCTATTTGTGCAATTTGTGCTTTCCAAAAAGCATCTTGGTCTATAAAACGCAAAAAATTATAAAATTGCTTGCCAACACTATCTTCCAAACAAAAATTTCCTTTTAGTTTATAACTTCCTTCGCCTACGATAACAGGGACTCTGGCGGTATATTTTTTAGACAAATTCATTGGCAATCCATTTTCTGCCAAATAATTACTTTGCATATTTGGTCTAAAAATACGAGCAAGAGGTCTATTTTGCTTAATATCAATTACCAAATTACCCATCAAATCTTTAGAGGCATGACATTGGGACACAAAATTTGTAGATTTGATTTTGTCTTCAATGGCTTTCAAATCCAATTCATTAATTTTGGAATTGGCAACTATACACAAACCTGATTTGCTGATAGTTTCTATAATATCTTTTTCGGTAACAAATTCATAGCGTTGTTTGTCCATAATATTCACAAAGATGGCTACCACAGTCCGAGTATTTGCATGAAAAGCTGCAAATCCAAGCCCTAATACTACAATAATAAGCAAAATACTAAAAACAATCTTTTTATTCATCATTATTAAAATTAGAAGGTAAGACAAATTTTTTATATTGTGTAATGTAAATGACTGTGTGGATTTTAGTCCACACTACAGTAGCACTACACAAAGTAGATTTTCTCATTTTTTTTGCCAAACTAACATAGCAGACACGCCAAGAGGAAAATGCCAATTTTTACGTAACATTTTTCTTTCTACTTCAAAAATAGTTTCTAATACTTTCAAAATAGGGCTTTTCTCTTCGATAAGGCTGTGGTCGGAGCCTGCATTTTGTCTATTTTTTTCAGATTTTCGAGGTACTAACCGCAATAGATTGCGAGCCACAAAAATGGGTGGAAATAGCAAAGAATTAAAATAGGTTTTGTATAAAATAGTCCCTTCATTTTGGTATTTTGCAAATAGATTTTCTATTTCTGGCAAAGTATATCGTCTAAAATGTTGGTTAATTACATCATGTTGCCCCCACAAACTCATAAATGCAGGAACAGTTACTATTACATAACTACCTGATTTACAAACTCTTATCATTTCATCTACTGCTTTTTGGTCGTCTTCTACGTGTTCTATTACATCAAAAGCACAAACTAAATCATAGCTATTTTTTTCGAAAGGCAAATCTAAAATAGAGCCTTGCAAAATAGGAGTTTTCAAAATAGTTTTGGTAAATTGGTAACAATCTGTGTCATATTCTACAGACATTACTTGTCCAAAGTTACTCAACATTTCTGAAGTTGCTCCTGTTGCTACGCCTATGTTCAAGATTTGGTTTTCAACCTGATTTTCGTTTTGATTTGTTGGTTTTTTTGGCATCAAAGTAGCAATTCTATCTGCCAAAATTTTGCTTCGCACCGTAAACCACCAATTTTTTCGTTCCAGATGATAATATTCTTTGTAATAATCCTTGTTCATAGAAAATGCTAATTTATTTTTTATACATCAGTACCTCGTACTCTTGTATATTTGCTATGGTTTTGCCTGTTGCAATTTTACAGACATTGCCTACGATTTGTCCCACTTTATATTTTCCTGCTACTTTTGCACGTGCTATGTATAATGGTTTGCCGTCTGTTTCCCAACCTCCTTGCACTAAGGCGTAATTTTCGGCAAAATAGCTGTCTTTTTTGCCTGCTGCCACCCATTCAAATTTACTTTTGTTGTCGATGACCAATAGTTGAGCAAATCTTGTTTCTACTGCAATATCCATATAGGCATAATTTGCCAAATTTTCGGATAGATTACCAAGATACATACTTCCATCTTCTCGTTGCACACGCATGACATAGAAAGTAGTGTCTGTATTTGCTATTTCGTAGGCACGTATTGGAATTTTGAATTTGAAATTTGCTGGTCTTTCGGTTGTTACCCATTTCCAATCGGCAAATGGCTCTGCACGTAAACCAACTATTTTGCCTACATGATTTTGCAAATATTCTATTTTGTATTTTTGTGTTTTTTCTATTTTTGCACTTGCAATTTGTTCCAATTCTTTGCTTGGCATTTGATACATAAGCACTTCAAATTTTTCGCAGTTGGTAATTTCTTTGCCATTTTGTGGATACATTGCACAACCTTTAGTAGCTTTTCCTATTACATATTCGCCATTGGAAAGTCTTGTTCTGCTAACAAAGATAGGGTTTCCAATTTCTTCCCAACCTGCTTGTAATTTTGCCCAACCTTTTGCCTCAAAGTTTTTAATCATATTCATATCTACCCATGCAAATTGGTCACGTGGTGCTTTTAATACCAATACTTGCATGGTATTGGTTTCCATTGCATTTCCATTATAAGAATAGACGGCATTTTCTGAAGTTACATAACCAACTTGTAAACCAGATTCCAAACCCCACATTTTTTGCGTCATATCCTTATATTTGCTACGCATTACATACATATTATATGGGTCATTTGGATTCAAAGTAGCCGAAACTGCATTGCGAGGAATTCTGTATTTGCCTTTGCTATTTGCATTTGTTTCAAGGTCTTCGATAATTTCTTCCTCCTCTGTTTCTACTATTTTTTCTACTGTTTTTTCTCTTGTTTTACTTGTATTTGTTGTTGTTTCTTCTTTTTTTTCTGTGTTTTTGACGGTTTCTGTTTTGGTATTGTCGTCTTTCTTTTCGTCTTTCTTTTCGTCTTTTCCTTTGCCTACAATGCCACTCCATAATCTACCTAACCTTGATTTTGGTTTTTCTTCGGTTTTGGTTTCCTCTTTTTTCACTTCATTTTTTGCAACTTCTTTTTTAGGTTCTTCTTTTTTTTGCTTTTTGCCTGCCAATGTATTCCAAATTTTGCTTGTTACTTTTTCCATGGTAGATGTTTTTGTTCCTGTATTTTTTTGCACAGTTTGCCATTCCCACATACCATTATTTTCTTGTGCTATTTGCTTAGTGCCATCAGGATACAATACATATCTGCCTTCGCCAATTCTCACATTTGCTTTTTTGTCTTTAAATTCTTCTGCCTCATCAAAAAAAGCAGGAATGAGGATATTTCCTTCCAAATCTTTAAAGCCACATTTTAGAAAAGCATCTCTAAAAAGTGCCATTGCTTTGCTTGCAGGGTCTATTTCTGCAATAATTGCACGAATAGAATCACGATAATTTTTACCGTCATATTGTAATTTTACATAATTAATCAAGCGGAAAGTTTGTCCTTGAAAAGAACTAAGCCTACCTGCCGTACTTATGGATATTTTGTTGAGAGAATCTGCTCGGTGTGCCTCTTCTTTTGCACTTTCTGTGGCGAGAGATGCTATTTCTGCGGATTTGTCGCTACTTCGCATCGCAAAAAACGCAAAACCTGTAGCTATCAAAGCAGCAAACAACAAAATTGCTGATGCTCCCAATGCAAGTCGCATCATTTTGAGTCGTTTTTCTAATACCGATGCTATTTGGGTTTCTCTTGCTGCGGTTTGCTCAATAGCTTTGCGACTTTCTTCTATAAATTCTTGTTGAATAGCTGTAGGCTGTGGCTGTTTTTTGTCTTTCAAACTTTCTTGCAACCATAATTCTGCCACCGAAAACTCACTACCCAACAACAATAAAGCAGCATCTTTTTGTGCTGTTTTCCATTCCAAAGCCTTATTTTGCCATTTGCTATGCGACTCTACGTGAGTTCGGTCAATGTCTAAAGTACGAATTAATTGCGAAAAAATGCCTGCAAAATCTTTGTCTTTTCCTGCCTCAATCCATTGCACACTTGCCAAAGCAGGCGGTAATAGTTCGGTTGCTACAGGTTCTACACGCAAAGTAATAATTCTTTTGCCTTGTAATGCGGCGTATGCCACTTCGTCTGCACAATAAGGAGATTCGATAGATTTTTGAGAAATAAGAAACACAAAGTTATTGGAACTTGTAATGCCTTTATAAATTTCTTTTTGAAAATCTGCCCCACTTGCAATACTATCTTGGTCAAACCACGTACTTCTGCCATTTATTTGTAACTGTTCGTTTAGTTTTCGGGCAAAATCTCCATCATTACGCGAATAGGAAATAAAAACATCTATATTTTCTTCGCCTGCATGGGCAGCACTTTCTTGAATAAAAGCTTCTTGCAAAGGGAGTGGTTTTTGTGCAGTCCGTTTGCTACTTGTTTTTAGCCAAGTTTGTGCATTTTGCAAATTGTAGCCACGCAACAAAATACTCGGATTTTTGCCTTGATTTTCCCATTTCAGAGCTTGCACCAAAAATACTTTATGTTGTTCGTGATAACGTCTATCTCGATGAATTTCTCGCAATATATCTCGAATATCATTTTGATAATTCTCCTCGTTATGGTTATTGGTAAAATCAATGTATTGAATCTCTTGTAATTTTTTGGTATTTTTATATACCTTAAGCATTTCGGGATTCAAGACCTCGACAAGCAAGGGAATAATTCTTTTGTTTAAGCTAATAGCATATTGCAATTCTTTTAAACAATATTCTGATTGCATCGAGTCATTGGAAATAAAAAACAACAAACTATCTGCCTGTTCTATTCCTCTATTAATTGCTTCCTCATAATTTTCAGATTTTGCAATATCTCTGTGATGAATCCATGTAGTAATTCCAGCTTTTGACAAAGATTTATACACTTTTTCTCGCAAAACTTTATTTGCAATATCATAACACACAAAAGCATCTGTATAAAGATTTTCGGCATTTTTGCGACTTTCACAAATAAATTCGGCGTGCAAATCGGAAGCTACACAAGGTGCTTGTTCTGGAGCTACAAATTCTGTCAATAACCATTCATCTGCCTCTTTTCGTTCTTTTCCTACTAATAATGCCTCTGTAATTTGGTTGCGTTGTTGCCACACTAAAGCAGCTAACAAAATTTCGGTGTGTTTAATAGTATAAGACTTATGTTTTTCTATCACTCGCAATAAACTATCACAAACTCCTGCCAAATTATCTATACTTCTTCCAAAATCAGGGAATTTTGTTTCTTGTAAATAAATTAATTCATCATGCTTATGCCAAGAATTTTCATAACTTGTTTGCCACGCAAACATAGCTTCTATGTCTTTGTCTGTATATTCTTCTCTTGCATAAATCCAATCTGTTTTGCCGAGTAGCGTATGACTTCGTTTTAATACATCAAGTTCTGTTTGTATATCTAAATCTGCAATATGATTGGTTCTATAAAAATCTTTTAATACTTGTTTATCTGTTTCGCTAAGTTCTTTTGGGGGAGTTTCAAAAATAATAATCTGGGCAAGAGGAATAATTCGTTTGCCAAGTAATTTTGCATATTCTAATTCAATTAAACAATACGGAGAAGTAAGACAACGTGGTGCCATCACATACGCAAAATTATGTGCAGACTCTATACCATGCGATATTCTCTGCGAATAATCATCACCATCTGGAATATTTACCTTATCAAACCACACTTCATAGCCCGATAACCTAAGCTGTTGATGCAGTTTCCCTACAAAAACAAGGCTTTCTCGCCTACCATAAGAAACAAAAAGGTCTTTCATATCGTTGTATATCCATCAAAACTTAAACTTTGCAAGTTAAACAATATGTTTGGTAAAAAAACTTATATTGCATAAAAAAAGTTAGAATAGTAGATTGTTTTACAAAACAACCCAAAATTTAAAGATTTTTTCTACAATTTATGCAATTTATAGACATACATACACACCATTTGACCGAGGCAAAGAATACCAAAACTATTACAAATATTTTTGCACATCAGCCCGAAATATTGGATAAAAATACAGAAAACCAATTATTTTCTATTGGATTACACCCATGGCACTTACAGATAGAAGGGCAACAAGGAGCAATAACGCAAAATATGTATGCAGTTGCCAACTATGCCAAGCTACCAAATATTTTGGCTATTGGCGAAACAGGTTTGGATAAAATACGCCTCAGCAAAGTTCCTAACCAATCCTCCATAGAATTTGCTTTGCAAAAAGATATTTTCTATCAACATATCAAAATTAGCGAAACCTTACAAAAACCATTACTCATTCATTGTGTAAAGGCATACACAGAAATTTTGGCAATAAAAAAAGAGCTAAAACCTACCCAAACGTGGATTTTTCATGGGTTTGCAGGGAGTAGTGAAATAGCAAAGGCGTTGATAAAAGAGCAATGTTTTCTTTCTTTTGGTTATAGTCTGTTTACTATACCAGCAAAATCTACCATTTTTTTCCCAAATATGCCCATAGAATTTTTATTTTTGGAAACAGACACCCAAACTTGTATAGAAAAAGTATATGCACAGGCAGCAAAACTCAAAAATATAGCAATAGAAAATTTGCAAGCACAAATAAATACTAATTTTCATAGAGTTTTTGGTAAAAAAAGAGAGAAATAATTTATTTTAAAATATATTTGGAAATATGTAGTTTAGTTACAAACTTTGTGGCGTATATAAACTATACAAAAGTACCATTTAACCGAAACCAATCATACACATAATTTAAAGGTTTGCTACAATGGGGAAATTTTATTTCCTCATTGTGTTTTTTTAGATTAAAGTTTTGGCAAATTGAATAAAAATCATACTTTTACCACAAAATATAAAAAAATAGTACACAAAATACGATTTTGTTGCATTTTTTTTTTAAATCTCAATTTAATATCTAATTTTGTGTGTAAATTCATTAAATAAACTTAAAGAAAACACTTACAATTTATGAAAAAAATCCTTAAAACCTTTAGTCTATTAGTGGCATTAGCTACTATTTATACTTTGGGCTTGAGTACTGCACAAGCACAAGATGCAGCACAAGCTGATAGTACAAAAAGTAAATTAATGATTGGCGTACGTGCTGGTTTGAATCTTAGCTATTTGAGAATAGATAACGAAAATGACGGTAGTGCATTTGCAGAAGGTGCGCAAGCTGGTTTATTCGTTAAATATGCTTTCAATGATTGGGCTGCTGTAAGCTTAGAAGCTGCTTGGTCGCAAAGTGGAGCAAGAAAAATGAAATATAACAGCAGTGCTGGCACCAATGGAGATGCGTTTTTACAACTTAACAACGTACAATTAAACCCATTAGTACAATTCAAAATACCTGTATTATCGGTATATGAGCCATATTTGTTTGCAGGTCCTTCTTTCAATTTGAATTACTTGAATAGTGCTTATATCAATGGTACTAACGGTACTAATTTCTCTAAAGATGCAACAGCTTACACTACAGGTTTAGACTTAGGTCTTTTGGTAGGTGCTGGTGTTGATTTTAACTTGCGTTTTGCTACTTTGACTTTAGATGCTCGTTACAGACATGGTTTGAATGACATCAACCAAAGAACAGGTACTGCTACACAATTTGGCACAAACACTTGGAGAAGTAGCCAATTAAGTTTTCAAGTTGGTTTAGGTTTCCCAATCGGTGGCAAATAAGACTATCTAACATAAAAAAAAGGTAGAAAGCTATATAGTTTTCTACCTTTTTTTATGCTACCTATCCCAAAAACTCATACGTACAAATAAATAATTTTGTGCAGAAAAAAAATGCTACATAAAAAATGCTAAAAATTGTAAATTTTTCGGCAATTTTGTCAGTAATATTTTTTTTTACCCTAAATTTGTTTGTTACAATAATAAGCTGTATCATAGGAGTCATAAAATTAACTTCTTAACACATAGCTATTCTTAAAGCCTTATTCCTATGTCAGAAAATAATCAAGAAAAGAAAAATTTTTTTCAAAAACCTACACCACCTAACGCAAAAGGTAATTATCAAATATGGTTATTGGTAAGTTTATTAATGCTTATCATTGGTTTGACCTATTTTAATAAAGCTAATACCACTCTCGAAATCTCGCAAAAAAGATTTGAGAAGATGGTTACAAGCAATGAGGTAAAAGAGGTCATCATTGTTAATGGGCAATTTGTCGAAGTATTTCTTACTCCAGAGGCTGCTGCCAAAAATCCTATCGAAACCGTACAACCATCTCCATTTAATTTAAGTCCTGCACCACAATATAAATTTAGAATTATATCGGCAGAATCTTTTAAATTAGATTTGGAAAGATTACAAAAAGAAATTCCTGAAGCTGACAGATTGTCATACAAAATAGACAATGGACGAGTAGATTTTACAAGTTGGTTTTTTAGCTGGGGTTTTCTGCTGGTGCTATTATTTGGGTTCTATTTTCTTATGCGAAGAATGGCAGGTGCAGGACCTGGTGGACAAATTTTTAACATTGGCAAGTCTAAAGCAGCACTTTTTGATGCCGACAACAAAGTAAAAATTACGTTCAAAGATGTAGCAGGTTTGGACGAAGCAAAAGAAGAAGTAGAAGAAATCGTAGATTTTCTTCGCAATCCAAGCAAATACACATCTTTAGGTGGCAAAATTCCTAAAGGTGCATTATTGGTAGGACCTCCAGGTACAGGCAAAACCCTCTTAGCAAAAGCAGTAGCAGGCGAAGCAGGAGTACCATTCTTTTCGCTATCAGGCTCCGACTTTGTAGAAATGTTTGTGGGAGTGGGTGCAGCAAGAGTAAGAGATTTGTTCCGCCAAGCAAAAGAAAAAGCACCTTGTATCGTATTTATAGACGAAATAGATGCCATTGGACGGTCAAGAGGCAAAGGTGCAATGCCAGGTTCTAATGACGAAAGAGAAAATACACTTAACTCTCTGTTGGTAGAAATGGACGGTTTTGGTACAGATTCAGGAGTAATTATCATGGCAGCTACCAATAGACCAGATGTTTTGGATAGTGCTTTGATGCGTCCAGGACGTTTTGATAGACAAATTAGCGTAGATGTACCAGATATTATTGGTAGAGAGGCTATTTTTGGCGTACATTTACAACCCTTAAAATTAGGAGAAGATGTAAACCTAAAAAAATTAGCTTCACAAACCCCAGGTTTTGCAGGTGCTGATTTGGCAAATATTTGTAATGAGGCAGCATTGATTGCAGCCCGCAAAGGTAAAACGCATGTAGAAATGAAAGATTTTCAAGATGCAATAGATAGAGTAATTGGGGGCTTAGAAAAGAAAAATAAAATTATATCTCCAGAAGAAAAACGCATTGTAGCATACCACGAGGCAGGACACGCCGTAGTAGGTTGGTTTTTGGAACATACACACCCATTGGTAAAAGTGAGTATTGTACCACGTGGCATAGCAGCTTTAGGATATGCACAATATTTGCCAAAAGAGCAGTTTCTATATACTACAGAACAACTTTTTGACGATATGTGTATGACTTTGGGAGGTCGTGCTGCCGAAGATATTATTTTTAATCGTATCTCTACAGGGGCATTAAGTGATTTGGAAAGAATTACCAAAATGGCATATAGTATGGTTACTGTCTATGGTATGAACGAAAAAATAGGACACATTTCTTTTTATGATTCCAAAAAATCAGAATACAGTTTTGACAAACCCTATTCCGAAGCAACCGCAGAATTGATAGACAAAGAAGTAAAAATATTAATTGATAAGGCATATTATCGTACCAAAGAATTGTTGAAAGATAAATTATTTGCAGTAGAAGCTATTGCACAAGAATTATTAAGTAAAGAAGTAATTTTCCAAGATGATATTGAAAAACTTATCGGTAAAAGACCGTATCCACACACAGCACAAACAAATACAACTGAAGTGGAAAAAAAAGAAAATGATATTATTTTAGAAAAAACTTTGTAAAATAATTAGCCAAAAAAAAGGTTAAGAATATTGCCAAACAATATTTTTAACCTTTTTTTGTTGCACCAAGAAATAGATTGATAGTTTTTTGTAGCTTTGTATATGTTCTGATACATGATGTTGAAATTGGAATAACTAACAACAATTGATACAACTTACAAACTTATTTATGCACTATAATCGTACTTTTGCCCGCATTATCATCTCTTTTTTTAGAGCCAAAACCTTCAAAGCCTTAATACCTGGTTTAATAGTGGCTTGCTTATATACTGCACTTTTGGTTTGGCTTGGCGGTGATATTATTACCAAAGAACTCCGAATAGCACCATTTATCTATCAGTTAGTAGGTATTGTATTAGGTTTACTATTGGTATTTCGTACCAATACAGCCTATGAAAGATGGTGGGAAGGACGAAAACTATTAGGGGCATTGGTAAATAGTACCCGAAATTTGGCAATGAAACTCCATGCTTTCCTGCCTGAAAATGACATAGAAACACGCAAATATTTTACACATTTGATAATAAATTTTGCCTTTGCCTTGAAAGAACATTTAAGACAAGGCGTAAAATTTGAGGAATTAGACGAAACCAATCCCCCAAGTTTAGATAAATTACAAAAAGTAAGGCACGTACCGAACAAAATAGCTTCTTTAATTTTCCAAACAGTACACCAATTACACCAAAATAACAGCTTAAAAGCAGAACATTTAATGGTATTGAATCCACAGTTGGAAGCATTAACAGATATTACGGGGGCTTGCGAAAGAATCAAAAAAACACCTATACCGCATGCATATAGAGTACATTTGCTAAAATTTGTGTTTTTATTTATTTCATTATTGCCTTTAGGTTTGGTATCGGATATGAAATATTGGTCATTAATTGTAGTAGCAATGATATTTTATGCTTTTGTAGGTTTAGATTTTATTGCCAACGAAATAGAAGACCCTTTTGGTGATGATGCCAATGACTTGCCAACAGATGCTATTTGTAATGGCATCAAAGATACCGTTTCCGAAATATTCCAACACGAAAAATAAGAAATAGGATAAGTAGCTTAAAATTTTATAAATTAGCAAACAAGCAAAATTTTATACTATATTTGTTATAATTTTTGCATAAAAATACAATAATGAACCAACTATTAACCGAATATCCTCTCTATTATAGCATATTTGCCATTGCAACCGCCATTGTATATGCGTGGTTGTTATACCGAAAAAATCCTCATGCTCCTTGGAATAAAACGGTAAATTATATATTGGCGGGTCTGCGATTTACATTGGTATTTTTGTTATGTTTTTTGTTATTAAATCCATTTATCAAACAAATTGCTAATGAATATGAAAAACCTTTGTTGGTATTTGCTATAGATAACTCGCAATCTTTGCCTTTGACCACAGATAGTAGCAAACTTAAGCAGATTTTGGCGAGTTTGGCTAATACAAGCAAGCAATTAGAAAACAATGGTTTTGAGATAGCAGTACAAACTTTTGATAGCGAAGCAAAAAATTTACAGGCTATTAATTTTAACTATGCTACAAGTCCTTTGAGTGAAATATTGCAAAATATTAGCCAAACCTACGAAAATCGTACCGTAAACTCAATAGTATTGTTGAGTGATGGAATGTATAACCAAGGAACTTCACCAAATTATGCCTCTTATCGTTTGCCTATTCATACAATAGGTATTGGAGATAGCATTGCCCAAAAAGATATAAACCTTAAGGCAGTTTTTCATAATGCGTTGGCATATTTGGGAAATAAATTTCCAATAGAAGCCGAAATTTATCAAACAGGTTTTGCAGGAAAAACAGTGGAAGTGGCACTCAAACAAAATGGAAATATCATAGAACGGAAAAATTGTACATTTTCACAAAACTCTGATTTTCAACGTATTACATTTATTGTAGAAGCCAAAAACAAAGGAATGCAACATTACACGATAGAAGTAGAACCAAATACAGAGGAATTTACGACCAAGAATAATATTAGACATGCCTACATAGATATTATAGATGGCAAGCAAAAAATATTGCTTATTGCAGCAGCACCACACCCTGATATTAAAGCTATTCGCAGTGCTATAGACAAAAAAGAATTGTATCAATTAGATGTATTTATTCCAAATATTTCTCCTGAAGGCACATATAAAGCCAATGAAAAATATGATTTGGTTATTTTTCATAATATTCCAAATAAAAATAATTTTGGAAATCAATATTTTGAGGAATATACAAAAAAAGGAGTTCCAATTTGGTACTTGATAGGCACAGAAACTAATTTGGCAACTTTGAATAAACAGCTTGATTTTTTGAAAATCAATAGCAGAGGTACACAATTTGATAAGGTTATGCCTTGGTTTAATCCAAATTTTACAAAATTTACTTTTGAAGATAGCAAGAAAAAACTACTTGCTAAATATCCACCTGTAACCGTATTTTTTGCAAGTTATCAAGTGGCAAGTTCGGCACAAGTGCTTCTTTATCAACGAGTTGGAAATATAGAAACCCAAAATCCATTGTTATTGGTCAATGATAATATGGGCAATAAAACTGCCGTTTTGACAGGAGAGGGAATTTGGCAATGGCGAATCACAGAAAATGCACAACAAGATTCGCAAGAAGCCTTTGATGAATTAATTACAAAAACAATTCAATATTTGGCAAGTAAAGACGATAAACGCAAGTTTAGGGTAGTGCCAACTTCGACTGAGGATAATAACAATGGTAGTGTAACTTTTGAAACAGAAACCTATAATGATAGTTATGAAAATATTTTTGGGCAAAAAATAGATTTGACTTTAACCAATGAAAAAGGAATAAATACCTCTTACAGTTATGTCCATACAGATGCTAATTTTACCTATAAAATAAATGGCTTGCCACAAGGTGTGTATAGTTTTAAGGCAAGTACAACCCTCAATAACAAAGCCGAAACAAGCAAAGGCGAATTTACTATCAAAGAACAAGCTACAGAAGCTATTTCAACAGTGGCAGATTTTGCTTTATTGCGACAATTAGCAAAACAAAGTGGCGGTATGTCGGTGCATGCAAACAGTATGGAAACCTTACAAAATTACTTACTTGCACAAAAACCTATTCAAACAATACATTCTTCAGAAACTATGCAAGAAGTAATACATTTGAAATGGATATTTTTCTTACTTATTGGTTTGGTTTCGACAGAATGGTTTATCCGAAAATTTAAAGGTGCATATTAATTGTATGGTAGAACTTACAAATGTAGTAGATTTGTAACAAAGAATTAACTATTTATTTCCAAGTTCTTATCGTATATTTGCAAATATATACTAACAAAAAACATGAACAAATCTTCGCTTTTTTATTGCAACTTTCTGGTTGCTTGTGCTTTCTCTATGCAGTGTTATGCACAAATTCCTACCCAAACTGTCAATCATACAAGTTATCATGAGCCTAAAGATATTCCAATAGCTAAACGAATTTCCAATAAAAAGCCTAAAAATATTATTTTTATGATTGGAGATGGTATGGGAGTAGCTCAAATTTATGCTGCAATGACTGCCAACAAAGGCAAATTAAACTTCGAACTTTGTCCTGTGGTGGGTTTTCATAAAACCTATTCTGCCGAAGATTATATCACAGATTCTGCTGCTGGAGCAACTGCTTTTTCGATAGGCAAAAAAACCTATAATGCTGCCATTGGCGTAGATAAAGATTCTGTAGCACAAAAAACTATCTTAGAAATAGCCGAAGAGAAAGGTTTATCTACAGGATTGGTAGCCACAAGTAGCATTACACATGCCACACCAGCTTCTTTTATTGCTCACCAAAAACATAGAAAAATGCACGAAGAAATTGCTGCCGATTTTCTAAAAACAGATGTTGATATTTTTATTGGCGGAGGAAAACAATTTTTTGCAAATAGAAAAAGTGATTCGAGAAATTTATTAGACGAATTACAAAAGAAAGGGTATAGCATCTTTACAAATACTTTGGACGAAGTTATCAAGAGTAACAAAACCAAAATAGCTGCCTTATTGGCTGATGATGGCATGCCAAAATTTTCTGAAGGGCGAGGAGATATGCTTTTATTGAGTAGTCGTAAGGCAATAGAAGTATTAGATGAAAACAAAAAAGGGTTTTTCCTAATGATTGAGGGTTCACAAATAGATTGGGCGGGGCATGACAATAATTTACAATATTTGGTAGAAGAAACTTTAGATTTTGATAAAGTAATAGGCGAAGTCTTGGAATTTGCAGCAAAAGATGGCGAAACTTTGGTAATTATTACTGCTGACCACGAAACAGGTGGATTGACTTTGGTGGGTGGTAATTTGGAAAAAGGTAAAATAGAGGCTCGTTATTCTACTGATTATCATACTGGCGTAATGGTGCCTGTATTTGCATTTGGTGCAGGTGCAGAAAATTTTAGCGGAATTTATGAAAATACTGCCATTTATGATAAAATGATGAAATTATTGTCTTTAAAAACTAATTAAAATATATTTTTATTTGTCTATAATATTCTATAGTGTGGTGTATTCCACTATAGAATATTATAAAACGTAGATAAGATAGAAATTAATTGCCCAGACTTTCCATTAACTTAATGCTTTGCATAGCTTCTTTCACATCATGTACTCGTAAAATAGATGCTCCTTTTTGCAAAGCAACCGTATTTAAAACCGTTGTACCATTCAAAGAATCTTCGGCATTAGTATCCAAAGTCTTCCAAATCATAGATTTACGAGAAATTCCAACCAAAATAGGCAAGTTAAGCAACCTAAAAGTTGCTAATTTTTGTAGTAATAAGAAACTTTGTTCTCTTGTTTTTGCAAAACCAAAGCCCATATCTATCATAATATCTTCCACCCCTAAACTACGCAAAATTGCTATTTTTTGGTGAAAATATGTTAGGATTTCGGGTATAAGTTGTTCATACCTTGCTACGTCCTGCATAGTTTGTGGTGTACCTTTCATGTGCATAAGTACATAAGGAACTTGCAAACGTGCTACTGTTTCAAACATTTTGGCATCTAAACTTCCGCCTGAAATATCATTAATCATACAAGCACCTTCGCAAATAGCAGTTTCGGCAATATCGGCTCGAAAAGTATCTATAGAGATGAGTGTATTAGGAAAATGTTTTAGAATAGTGTGAATAGCAAATACAATACGTTTTTTTTCCTCTTTTTCGGGAATATCTTCGGCTTGAGGACGTGATGAGTAGCCTCCAACATCAATAATAGTTGCACCTTCTTGCAACATTTTTTCGGTTTGTTTCAATATTTGGTAAGACGAATGATATTTTCCTCCATCATAAAAAGAATCTGGTGTAATATTTAAAATCCCCATAACTATGGGATTAGTTAAATCTATAATTTTCCCCTTGAGTTTTAATGTCTTTTTGGAATAAAAAATAGTATCACGCATAAGCAACAAATATAAAATAGTATGTATCTTGGTTTCAAAACTACATAAAAAAAGATAAGTATCAAAATTGTACAAATAATAGCTAGGTTTTCGGTATCAAAATTTAGAAATAATTACAAAGTTATGTTTCAATTTTAAGCGTATAAGTTTGTCATTCTGAGCGGAGTTGCCACCAGCATAGCGAAGAATAACAAAGATTTTCGCAAAAAGTCTATTATGTTTTGTGTTTGTATTGTAGCATAGACTTTAGTCTGTGCTTTGTTTATAATAAAGGCACAGACTAAAGTCTATGCTACAGTTTTATTTCTTCTTTATAGTATAACTTGTTGATAACGTGAAAGTTGTATCATTTCCATCTGCTTTTTTAATCGTAATTTTTCCTGTTAAAGTTTTGGTGGCTTTGCCTTCACTGTTGTAGTTTTGGGCTTTTACGTTTTTGATTTCTATTTCGCCAACATCTCTTTTCACAATTACTTTGCCTTCAGAAATTTGCATTTGACAGTTAAAAAACTGTTTTGCTGTTTCTAATTGACTTGTACTAATAAACATTTTTGCTTCATAAATATTACCAACATTTAGAAACCAGCTTTTTTGTGATGCCATTGCAAAAACTTTGGCAAATCTAATATTACCACCACAACTAATCATAGATATAATTCTATCAACTCCTTTTGTTTCTAAACGGGCAAATCTATTTTTATAAGCAAAAATAGCTTGTTGGCTAAAAGGATAAAAATGAGCCTTATTATCAATAAATGGCAAAATAGGAGTTGCTAATTCTAATAAGGAAGTATCTCTTAGAGAAATTTGTTTAGGTATTTTATGCCCATAGTTAGTCATAAAATTTAGATTTTCCTTTGAAATACTTATTTTTTCATCAATAGTTATTGGCTTACTATCAATAGTCATACTATCTAATAATCTCAAAGTAGTATCTGTAGCTACATAAATAGATTTGACCTTATTAACAATGCGTAAATCTGCTGGCGAATTTCCTTGTTTTTCCATTAAATCAACCATCATAGCAAAGTATTTTTCTGTATTTTGTCTTGTTACAGCAATTCCTTTTTCCTGTGCCAAATTCTGCATCATCACACTTTCCAAATCTTTATACCTAATTCGTGTATGCGTATAGGTATGATAGGCAAAATAAATAGCTATCGCAGTTGTAAAAATCCAAAGAAATTTCATATAGTTAGTAAGATTTTATTCAGTTAGTAAGATTTCAGTTAGTAAATTAGTAAGTTATTAGTTAGTAAGTTTTTAATTAGTAAGTTGATAGTTAGTAAATTAGATTTTTATCTTACTAATTTAAACCTTACTAATTTACTAACTAAACATATCTTACTAACTAATAACTTACTAATTTACTAATTTTTTTACTGTATAACTTGTTGATAACGTGAAAGTTGTATCACTTCCATCTGCTTTTTTAATCGTAATTTTTCCTGTTAAAGTTTTGGTGGCTTTGCCTTCACTGTTGTAGCTTTGGGCTTTGACGTTTGGGATTTCTATTTCGCCGACATAGCCTTTTATATTTAGACTGCCTTCTGTACTCCGCATGCTTTTTACTTTTGTCCCTCTACTACTTCCTACCAAAATTATATTAGCCTTATATTTTTCTCCACTTTTTACAATTCTTGATTTAGGAACAGCCATTGCAATAATTTTTTCCCAAGTACAGATTATTACACCAACTCTTGCAAAATAATCTACACCCATATAAGTAATTCCAACAAAGTCAGTTTGTATTGTTAAAGTTTTTTGTTGTAAGAATGGATAGTAATGTATTTCATCTTTCAAAGAGGAAAAATAACTTGCCCTTAAATTTACAATAGAAGAAGTGTCTGGTTCTTTTAATATAGATGTTGATACTAAAATATCATTACGCATTTTATTTGCTATTAGGTTGGAGAGTTGCAAGCTATATTTATTCAATAAAACTATGTTTTGTGTACCCAAACTTCCTTTGTTTGACAAGTCTTTATTTGTTTTAAGAGGAATAATACTATCTATATTTAGGCTATCTGCATATTTCTGAATAACAATAGCTATTTCTAAATTATTTTGCCCTTGTGCATAATAGTCTTCTACTTGTTGTTTATATTCTGTAAGTTTCTTTTTTATCACTTGTTTTCTTATACCTAAACCCTTTTCCACTGCTAAATTCTGCTGCATCACACTTTCCAAATCTTTATACCTAATACGTGTATGTGTATAGGTATGATAAGCAAAAAAAGTAGTTATTGCAGTTGTAAAAATCCAAAGAAATTTCATATAGTTAGTAAG
>JBIKRY010000172.1:0-9821 GCA_044348925.1 Bernardetiaceae bacterium | reverse complement strand
TTCTCAAAATTTGTGAATTTATAACCAAGTTCGTTTTTATCTTTACATTTCATTCGCTTAGGCAGCCCCGCCTAAAGGCGAATATACGGTTGCTACGCAACTTATTTATTATATATTTTACTTGTAAATTGTTGATTATCAATAAATTAATCCGTAGTTCACGTTAAATTTATCTATATTTCTTGTAAAATTCTACTCCTCCGTTTTCTTTTGACTTACCAATTCTGTAAAACTTTTTGCTGCATTGGTAAAATCTGATGGCACAAGTACAATAGTGGTGGTATTGTTGTCAATGCCAATTTCTGCCAACATTTGCATACGTCTTAACTCTAAAGCAATAGGACTTCTTTCCATTTCTTTTGCTCCTTGTGTAAGTTTGATAGAGGCTTCTAATTCGGCTTCGGCTTTTACAATTCTTGCTCTTTTCTCACGAATTGCCTCTGCTTCACGTGCCATAGCTCTTTGCATAGCCTCTGGAATTTCGACATCTTTCATTTCCACCATCTCTATTTTAATACCCCAAGGCGTAGTAATACTATCTACAATTTTTTGCAATGTGCCATTAATTTGTTCTCTTTCTCTCAAAACTTCATCAAGCGTATGTTGCCCAATAATATTTCGCAAAGCCGTTACCGAAAATTGATAAACTGCTTTGTTGTAGTCTGCAACTTTTACAATAGCATCTTCTGGATTGATGATTTTAAACCACAAAACGGCATTTACTTTGATTGTTACACTGTCTTTGGTAATAGTTTCTTGTTGTTCGAGGTCAACAGTTTTTGTTCGCATATCCACTTTTTGTTGTGCATCTACAAAAGGAATAAGCCAATATAAACCAGGCCCCTTGATGTCAAGAAAACGTCCAAGCCTAAACACAATAGCACGTTGATATTCTTGTGCAATTCGAAAACCTGATAACAATATTATGATTGGTATAGCAATGATTAAAAAATAAGGAAATTCCATTTTATTTATTTTTAGGGTGATTAAATAGGACTACATACTACAAAAAAGTTACTACCTCTTCATATTCTTGTTTAAAATGTTGTTGCATTTTTTGTAATTCTTGTGGCGAAAGTTGGAAATATTTTTGTAATTCTTCGGTAATTGGTGCTATTAATTTTTCGATAGTTTTTCTACGAAAATATAACCTTCCTGTGCGGCGTACAAAAAAATCAGACAAGGTATTGCAAAGTTCATACTTTATACAATACCATAATTCTCCTTTCACAATGGCTATTTCTTTATCGGTTTCGGTTTGCATAATTTCGCAAATTTTATCAATAATCATTGGTGTATTCGTGCCATAATTATAGACTAAATATTCCAATACTTTTTTGTTCAAACCTTTGTTGTATGCCTCGTCAATTTTTTCGTAAATATAGTCTTTTACGGCGTCGGGTTTTTCAAATCTTCCGCCTGTCAAAACGATATTTTCGGTGATACATTCTTTGAGAGGATAATCATATTTTTTGTTTAGGCTTCGTAATACTTTATCTACTATTCGTTGTGCCATTTTGCGGTAACCTGTCAATTTTCCGCCTGCAATAGAAATTAAGCCTGATTCGGACACAAAAATCTCATCTTTTCGCGAAAGTTCGGAGGGAGATTTTCCATCTTCGTGAATCAAAGGACGCAAACCTGCCCAACTCGAAGTAATATCTTGTGTAGTTAATTGAATAGTTGGAAACATAAAATTAACGGAACTCAAAATATATTCTACGTCTGCGGCAGTGGTTTGTGGATTGTCTATTTGTTCGGTGTAATTGGTGTCTGTTGTGCCTATATAAGTGCTTGTACCACGTGGAATTGCAAACATCATACGTCCATTAGGCACGTCAAAATATACCGATTGTTTGAGTGGTAATTTTTCATACGGCACTACAATATGTACGCCTTTGGTCAAATGCAGTCGTTTTTTTTCTTTGGGCTTGCCTTTATCCGTTTTTCGTACTTCATCTACCCAAGGGCCTGTAGCATTTACAATTCTTTTGGCTTGTATTTCTATTTTTTCGCCTTGCAATACATCTGTCAAAAATGCACCACAAATTTTATCTTTTGCAGTATATTTGAAAGTATCTACTTGGGCATAATTTAGGCAAACTGCCCCATATTCTATGGCTGTTTTGATGACTTCTATAGTCAAACGGGCATCATCTGTTCGGTATTCGATATACAAACCGCCACCTTCGAGAATATCTGTTCGTAACAAAGGTTCGAGTTCGGCGGTTGCGTCTTTTTCGAGCATAATTCGCTGTTCTGTTTCTTTTACTCCAGCCAATTTATCATATACCCACAAGCCTACCGAAGTTGCTAAAGAGCCATAAGTACCATTTTTTACCAATGGTAAAAGCATTTTTTCGGGTATTACAATATGTGGAGCATTGCTATAGACTATTTCTCGTTCTCGTCCAACTTCCATCACCAATTTTACCTCTAATTGTTTGAGATACCGTAGTCCTCCATGAATTAATTTGGTAGAACGGCTGCTGGTGCCTGCACCAAAATCTTGTTTATCTACTATAGCAACTTTGAGTCCGCGAGAGGCTGCGTCTAATGCAATACCTGCCCCCGTAATTCCGCCACCAACTACCAACAAATCAAATTCTGTAGAAAGTAATTGTGCTTTTATGGTTGCTCGTTTTGTTGTTTCTATGCTCATTTTACAAATTTCTGCGTTTATGGTACAAAGTATATCAAACAAATATAGGAATTTTGTTTGAGAAAAGCTATTTTTTATGTTTAGGTTTTCGTCCTCTATATCCTTTCCATAATTTTATACAATCACCTATCCTATTTTGCTTAATGATTGCGTAAAGATTAGAGTTTATGAATAATTTGTATAATAGACTTCAGCAATTCCCACTTTGTCACTTTATTCCAATTTTACCCTATAGGCATTTGCCAACTCTTGGTAGAGTTGTGCAAAATTTTTGAAATCCTTTGAAAAAGAATATAGTTCTGCTATAAAGTAACGTGAACTACGGATTAATTTATTGATAATCAACAATTTACAAGTAAAATATATAATAAATAAGTTGCGTAGCAACCGTATATTCGCCTTTAGGCGGGGCTGCCTAAGCGAATGAAATGTAAGGATAAAAACGAACTTGGTTATAAATTCACAAATTTTGAGAAATAATTACTATTTTTCTTTCAATTTACCCGACTCATTCGCCTAAAGGCGAATATACGGTATCCGTAGTTCACGTTAAAGTAAGGACTTTTTTTAGGGATAAAACTTTTTCGCATAAAATATTAACTTGCTTTAAATCATAGAAATATCAAAAATTGACCATTGAATTGCCAAAGTGGGAATTGCTGCGTTAATTTAGGAATTGAATTTACTTTGTTATACAAAACAAAGAATCTTACATATTGCTTTAAATATCTTAGATTCTTTGCTTTGTTTAGATAGTGCAAATCATCTTTTCAAAAACCCATATTCATACACCTTCGGTGCTATTTTCTCTGCAAGTACATTCAATTTGTTACGCAATTCTGCAATAAGTGCCGTATATTTTTCATCTTTGCTTTTAGAGTTCATACGTCCTTTGTCGTTACGTTCTTGAAAATAGGCTCTGATGTCATACAAACTTGCGTTTTCGTTGGCATCTTCTTTGGCATGGTAATATTTCCAAAGTTCACGACCCGCATCAAAAACTGCTTTTGCCTCTGCGGAAAATTGCAAAGGTTCTTGCTTGATAGGCTGGGTTTCTTTTTCTGCTAACAAATCAACTTTGTTTTCTATTTTTATTTTGCCTTTGATAAAGTTTGTCATAAAATTACTTTTAAACCTTTCTTGGGCATTGACTTCGAGTTCGGTAAACGGTATCCAATGATTGATACCAAATTTTGATTGAATATTATTGCTAAACAACGTAAAAGTTAGACAATCATTTTGAAATTCTTTATCTGTTTCCCAACCCTTATTTGGAAATAGAAACTGGTCACGGTCATTGAGCCAATCTGCTTTGATAGTCTTACGCACAGAAAAGCAAACACAACACTCTATTAGATTTTTATGATAAATGTCGATACCACGAGGAACAGCTATTTGTTCTCTATTATTCAAAAGCACTATTCCATTTTGTGCCTGAAAATCATTTCTTGTAACCCCCTCTAACCAACCAATTCTTAAGCTAGTTTTTATCTTAAAAGAATTGACCCACTTACTGAAGTAATGCGAATTATTGTATGAGAAAAAGCTCTTTGGGTGCAGTAAATTTCCATTTTTATCATAAACATCTGAAATGATAAAGTCAAACTTGTCTTTCTCTTCAGTGTCCCATATTTTAAAACCAATTGGAAAACTACCAACGACATTGTCAAATGTATTTGCAGGTACAATAAACATCTTTTTTAGTTTTGCCTTAAAATTTTCTCTAAAAGATTTAAAATGAGACCCAGATAAAGTTTTTACTTTTGAGAACTCAGCAATCTTACAGTTAGGAATTTCACAATAAATTCGTATCAAAAATTGTGTAAATAATTCACGATTTGCATCTGATAATTGGTTGTGGTATTTATCGTGAATTTTTGATAAATTGACACCAACTTTATTACCTGCAATTTCCGCATAAGGCGGATTAATATAAACCACCAATTTTTTGCGTTTATTTTCGTCATTAATAATGTTTTGCAAATCTTGTGGCAATTTAGAAAAATCATCATTGAGAAAATCAAACTGAAAAACATGTTTTTTAAGCAAATTTGCCCCATTGTCTATACGGTCGTGCATTACGTTTACGTCTGCTTGGTCTAAGGTACTTGCCCAAATATTTAATCTATTCGTCAAACCTGCCAACAAATTGCCTGTTCCTGCTGCACAATCCCAAATGTAGTATTCATCTTGCCAATTTTCACCCAGCACATCAGCCAAATATTTTTGCGACAGTTCTACCCATGGACGAGGCGTAAAAAATGCCCCTTTCCGTTCCCGAATATCTTGTGGAACAAGCAAATCTCTACGTTCTATGATATAGTCCTGAAATTCTTGCAAAGGAGGACGTTTATACCGTTTCCAAAAATTTTGGTAAGTAGTTTTGTCTTTGATTCTAACACTTGCATCAAATATTTGTTTGATATTCTTTTTTGGAATTTGATATTGCTCCTTATAAAAGATAACAAACAAATTTTCTTTAACCGTTATATCATCTTCTATGGTAGTAGTGTCTTTGTCATCTACAAATAAATCTGCCAAATAAAAATCACTATCTGTAATATTGAATTGTTGTTTGAGTTCGTCCCAGTTTACATCAATCGTAGGTTTTATGGTTTCGAGCCAACGAAGATAAATAGGCACAAAATTATTTTTATCAATTTTTATCTTGCTCGTCAGAGATGAATTAGCAATATTGTCTTTGATAAATATTTTTAGCTCTTTTTCGTCTTTGAGAAAATCATAGACATAGGAATTTTCTTGGAGTGTTGCCTCAATTCTATCTTTGATGAGCTTAAATTCTTTGGTTTCGTGGTTGCTTGGCGTTACATTCCAATTAAAATCATTCAAATAAAAAATGTCTTGTATGCTTGTATATGACACAAAAGCAATTTTTTTGAAGTCAAAAGCACCCAAAAATGCAGGCGGTAGCATTTTGTCAAAAGTCCTTGCTTTGCCAACGGTAAGCACCAATTGCACAAACATGGTAACAATCTCAAAATCACCTGTTTTTGCTTCTGCCCAGAGTAAGGGAGTTAGCCCTCCAATCGGATTGCCGAACCACCCCAAAACTGGAGTTTGATGAGGTAGCACACAAAAATCAATATTTCCTATGATTTGCGTTGTGTCAAAATCATTGAACCAATCTTCACCTACTTTGTTTTTTAGTTCTTCTTCTCTGATATTTTTATATTTCATAGCGTAGTTTATTTGGGTAGCCTATTGTTATGTATGTTAAGTTTAAGAGTAAAATAATTAGACAAAATTAAGGTTTAATTTGTCCTTCTGAGCAAAGCGAAGCATCTGAGTTATTGGAATTTGACGTAATAGTGCCAGATTCTTTACTTTGCTTAGAATGACAAAAAATAAATGTCGTTACCAAATTATTACATTTTCAAATACAATTCCCTAATTTTTTCACGTTTAATAATATTTTTCCAATCTGTTCCTAATGCGTGATTCCACATGTGGTGTAATGCAAGAGTAACATCAATCATTTTTTCTATTTGGGCATCTGTCCAATCTTTAGCCAAATTTTTTGGGATAAAGATATTATTTTTTTGCACCATTTCTCTAAACTCACGTACTCCATCTGGATAATATTCTTCTAACTGGTCAAAAATAATACAATTAGCAATACAATGACGAGTTCCAAAAACATAAGACATTCCATAAGACAAAGCATGACAAACCCCAACTTCCGAATAAGTAAGACTCAAACCACCAAAATAAGAGGCAACCATTAATTTTTCATTATTGATAGCAGTTTGTCCGCAACCTTCGTGTAAAAAAACCTCGCGACAAAGTTCCATAGATTTGTAGCCATACGCCTCACTAAAGGTATTTTTGAGATGCCCTGTCATAGATTCTACGCAATGAATATAGGTATCCATTCCTGTATAAAACCATTGATTTGTAGGAACATCTGCAATTAAATCAGGGTCAAGTACAATTTGATTAAAAACAGTCCAATCACATTTTAAGCCTAATTTTTTTTCGGGACCCGTCAAAACTGCCGTCATAGACACTTCTGCACCTGTCCCCGAAAGCGTAGGCACACCTACATGATATACACCTTCTTTTTTTATCAAATTCAAACCTTGATAAAGTTGTGAAGAACCTTCATTTTTGACCATCAAAGCCACACATTTTGCAATATCCATCACACTGCCTCCACCAATACCAATTACACCCGCAGGGATACCTTTTTCTGCCAAAATTTTATCCCGCAAATTATCGACTTGTTCTGTAGTTGGTTCGTGGTCATCTACATCTACAAAAATTAGCATATCTTCGGGTTGCACAGGCACACGTTTTGCCAAATCTTTGCCATAGAAATAATTATCTACCAAAAAAACCATAAATTTATCGTTTTCATGGCGTTTTTCGGCAAGAATACTGCCTAATTTGTCAAATGTACCTCTACCAAAAGTACATTTATCTACACTCTTAAAATTTTTAAATACCATAAATATAATGTTTGTCTAAGGAAATATGTACCAGAAACTGTATCATATACTTTAGTCTGTATCTCTAATTTATTAATAATTTACAAGCACAGACTGAATTTTATACTACAAATTTAAGAACCTTTGTTTTTGCAAAAGTACACAAATAATAGCTATGTTTATGCTAATACCATTTATAAATTTTCAAACCTACACCAAAACACACTGTTCCCATGACCGTCAAAACAGTACAAGCAGGCAATACTTCCCACAAACCAGCATTTTCATTGAAAACTTCTCGAAAGGAATTTACTAAAATAGTTAGTGGTAATTTTTCAATAATGGCTACAATCCAAGCAGGAAATCCTTGATAACTAAAAAACACACCAGATGCCATCGTCATTGGCAAAGTAATAGCACTTATTAAACCATTTGCTACAATTAAATTATTCGTTTGCGAAGAAATAAGAATAGAAATACCCGAAAATGCCCATAAACCTGTGCTAAATACCAAAATAGCAGCCAAAATACTGCCTGTAATTTGCACCTCAAAAGCAAAATAAGCAAAAATAATAAGGGTTAAAGTTTCTATTCCTGCAAAAAGATACCGAGTAAGGAAATGCGAAAATAGAAAAATCCAACGTGGCAAAGGCGTTGCAACCATTCTCCGCATAAGTTTTTTTACCCTAAATTCTACCAGACTATATCCCAAACCCCACAAAGCCGAGTTCATAATTCCCATTGCCAACAAACCAGGGATAAGAAAATCAATATATCGGCTGCCTTGCGTCTTAATAGTTTCTATTCTATATGGATTTGTGTGGTTGTCAAGTTGTAATAATTTGTTTTGTAAAATGTTGTAACTTAACAAAGCCTCTGCATTTTTTTTGTCAAAATGAAAAATAAGGCTATCTTTTGCAAAACCGTTTTCTTCAATAGCTGTAGGTTCTACAATCAAATTTACTTTTCCCTTTCGCAATAGCAACAAACCTTCGGTATAATTGCTTATGTGTGTAATTTTAAATTCGGCATCATTGCCAATAATTGCCAACCGATTTGCTATTTTATGGGTAGCATTTTGCTTTGTTTGTATAATAGCAATAGATTTTGGTGCTACTTCTTCTGACGAAAAGCCCAAACCAATAAATCCCGCCAATAAAATAGGAAAAAGCAATGTCCAAAACAAAGATTCTGGCACTCTATAAAATTCTCTTAGGTGCATTTTTAGCAATTCTAAAAGTGCAAAATGTGGTCTATTCATTGTCTTGATTGTGTAAACTACGTCCTGTTAAGCTAATAAATAAATCATCTAAAGTTTTTTTATGGGCTTGTAATTGTAGTAGAGTTAGGTGTTGTTTTTCTATTAATTCAAATAAAGTTGGTAAAAATAAAATAATACTTTCTACGGTAATTCTTAAGGTAAAACCGTTGAGTATGGCAGCTTTTTCCATTGTTTCTACAGATAGTACGCCTCCTAATTCTTTGATTTGCGTTTCGGTCAAAGTTTGGTCGAGGGTAATATCTATAATTTCGCCTTTAGAAAAAGTTTGTAATAAGTTTTGCAAAGTTCCATCTGCCAAAATTTTTCCACTGTTCATAATTACAATTCTGTCGCAAAGTTGTTCGGCTTCCTCCATATAATGTGTAGTAAGAATCAGTGTTGTATTTTGTAACTTTTTGATTTCCAATAAGATATGCCATATTTCACGTCTCGAATTTGGGTCAAGCCCTGTCGTTGGTTCGTCTAAAAGTAGCAATTTGGGTTGGTGAATCAATGCCACGCCAAGAGCCAAACGTTGTCGTTGCCCACCCGAAAGGTGCATCGTATAAGTATCCGATTTTGCCTGCAAATTTGTCCATTCCAACATTTGTGCAACTCTTGATGGAGGAAGACTATAAAATCCTGCAAAAAGTTGCAAAGTTTCTACTACTGTTAGTTTGTCTATAAATTTTGTTTCTTGTAAAGACAAACCAATAATTTTTCGTAACTTATTGGCGTGTTGTTTCCAATTCATACCTGCAATTTGGATACTGCCCTCGTCTGGCATCTGTAGTCCTTCTATCATCTCTACCAAAGTCGTTTTGCCTGCACCATTGGGACCTAAAAGTGCCACATATTCGCCTTCTTTGATTTGTAAATTGAGTTGATTAACTGCGGTAAATTTTTTAAATCTTTTGCTTAGTTGGTTTATTTGTATCACAAAAAAATGGATAAATGGGAAATTACAAAGCTAACAAAATACTACAAACCCCAACATATAAACGAACAAATAATTTACAATTAGTAGCAAAAATCCTTAAGTAATCTAACGTGAACTACTGATTAACAAGCAATAACATAATTTTGAAATGCTGCGTTTGTTGATTTGCCAAAATTAGATAAGCAAATTAAGGAGAAGGAAATTGAGGCGGTGGTGGTGAAATAAAGCTAAAAAGTACCTTAAAAACTACGCTTGTCAAGGTCTTCGACCATTGCCAACGTAGTTTTTTGTTTTTTACGTTGGCAATGGTCGAAAACCTTGACAAACGTAAAAAAATAAAAACTATTCCACTTAATTATACAATCTTGAATTGCTTTCAAATTCTGTTATTGATAATTAAATTAATGTGAACTAAATATACGGTATCCGTAATTCACGTTAATTTTTAGTATAAATAACGTGAACTACGGATACCGTATATTCGCCTTTAGGCGGGGCTGCCTAAGCGAA
>JBIKRY010000171.1:0-9882 GCA_044348925.1 Bernardetiaceae bacterium | reverse complement strand
TAATTAAAAGTTTTTCTATAATTTGCCAACTCTTGACAGAAAGGTCTGAACTATATTTTTTGATTCGCATTCACAAATATAGCTACTTTTTGTCAAGAAATTTTTAACTCAAACAGCTTCTAAGAAAAGTTATTTTTTGTGCAAGTTTGGTGTGCTGGTGAAATGGTTTCAATTCCATTGCGGGTTTGACAGAGATAATGGCGTGAAATTAATCACATAAAAGCAAGTCAAAATAAGACTTGCTTTTATTTTTTTGTATCTTTGTAACTACTTTTGTATTTATTTGCAAAAAAAAACATTATGATAGGTTTTAATTATAGAAAAGCAGTCCAAACACTTAATTTTTTTGCTCAAAAAGAAGGTAGTGTTATCAACAAGATGAAAGTCTTTAAGTTAATTTGGCTTTCAGATAGGTTGCATTTGCGAAAATATGGCAGACCTATTTTGAATGACGTTTATTTCGCCCTTCCAAAGGGGCCAATTCCATCAACTACCAAAGATTTAGCTGATAATTCTGATTTTTTGGCTGATACTGAAAAAGAGTTGCGAGAGCAATTTATTGAAAATGTAAGTCGTTTCACTATCAAAGCCAAAGCAGAAACTCAAAAATCTGTTTTTTCACAAAGTGATTTGGAGGTAATGAACCTTGTTTATGACCATTTTGGGAGTTTAAACGAATTTCAATTATCGGATTTATCACATCAATATCCTGAATGGAAAAAATTTGAAAATGGTTTGAACATTGGACATTCATCAAGGTTTGAAATGAGTTATCAAGACTTTTTTGAAACCAATCAAGAACAAAATCATCAAATTTTTGAGCAAGACGAAGAAATTTTGGAACTCAATAAAGAGGTATTCTTAGAAAACCAAATGATTGGCAATTTGATATGAAATTACCCTTAGACTTTTTTCTGCAAGGAATTGATGAAAAAAAGGTTTACTATTTTTCAAGCACTAAACTCAATACGGCTATTCCTCACTACTTTGTCTGTATTTTGAAAGGCGAAAAAGATACACTCATATTGGTTTGTTGCACTTCCGACAGAGATGATAAACGCAAAAGAAGAATTGAAATGTTAGGTTTGCACAGCACATTAGTTTGGATAAAACCAGACAATAAAAACGGACTTACCAAAGACACTTTTGTGGATTGTAACAGCATTTTTGAATATTCAGTTGGAGACTTCAAAACAATGTATGAGCAAGACCTACTTGAATATAAAGGTGAGGTAACAGACGGGCATTACGAACAGATTATCAACGGATTATTAGAAAGCCCGAACATAACAGAGGACATAAAAGAACTCATACAAAACAAATAAAACAATTCCATCAGCACCTTAAAGCTGCATTAAAAGTTACTTTTTACGTCTTTATTGCGTATTTTTGTGCAGTAAAAGTAAGAAAAGTTATGTCCATTCCATTGCGAGTTTGCCAAAACAAGGATAAAAAATAACTTAATGCAAATTGCGTAGCAAACGTATATTCGCCTTTAGGCAAATGAGCATGTGATGCGAAGGCGGATATACGGTTGCTATACATAATGGAACTTAAGCTAATTTTGCTAATGCAACTTTCATTCTACGCATGGCTTCGGTCAGATTTTCATCTGAGGCAGCACTCGAAATACGCAAACAATTAGGCTCGCCAAAACCTTCGCCATCTACCAACGAAATATGTGCTTCAGTAAGCAAATAAATACACAAATCATAAGACGTTTTGATAACCTGCCCATTAAAAGATTTTCCTAAAAAATAACTTATATCAGGGAAAAAGTAGAATGCACCTTGTGGGTTATTAGACTTTATTCCTTGAATATCATCTAATAAGGTTTTTACCAAGTTTTTGCGTCTTAAATAAGCATCAGACATTTTTTTGGTTTCTGTCAAATCTCCTGTAATGGCAGCTAAAGCCGCATATTGTGTAATAGAACAAGTGCCAGATGTTACTTGTCCTTGCATTTTGTCGCAAGCATCAGCAATCCATTTTGGAGCCCCAATATAACCTGCACGCCAGCCTGTCATGGCAAAACCTTTCGAAAAACCATTTACTGTAATTACTCTATCTTTGATAAAATCTAAAGAACCTATACTAAAATGTTTGCCTGTGAAATTGATATATTCGTAAATTTCGTCTGCAATCACATAAATATCTTGTTTTTCTGCTACGACTTTAGCTATTTCAGTCAATTCTTGTTCCGAAAATACTGCACCAGTAGGGTTACAAGGCGAAGAATACATAATTGCTTTAGTTTTTGGGGTAATTGCTTGGCGAACTTGCTCGGCTGTAACCTTATATTCATTCTCCAAAGTTCCATTAATAACCACAGGCACACCTTCGGCTAATTTTACCATTTCATAATAGGAAACCCAATAAGGTGCAAAGATAATTACCTCGTCACCAGGGTTTATCAAACACATTAGGGTATTGACCAAAGACTGTTTTGCTCCTGTAGAAACTACCACATTTTCGGCTTTCATATCCACTAAACCATTTTCTTTTACCAATTTTTCGGCTATTGCTTTGCGAAGTTCAGGAATGCCTGATACTGGTGTATAGAAAGTTTTGCCTGTTTCGATGGCATTTTTTGCAGCTTCTTTTACATGGGCAGGTGTTTGAAAATCAGGCTCTCCCAAGTTTAGGCTTATCACATCTACGCCTTGTGCTTTTAATTCTCTTGCACGTTTTGCCATTTCTAAAGTTTGGGAAACCGCCAAAGAATTGATACGATTGGATAAATTTTTCACAGTTTTACTAATTTTTTAGGTTTTGAGATAGTTATTGCAAACAATAATTAGAATATAAGTAATTAGACATTTTCAAAGTTTTGTAGCAGCATTTAGTCTGTTATACTTGTATGTTGTCCAATTACTTAGTTGATTTAGAAATTTAGCAATGTTTTTTTAAAAGATTGATATTTTTTCCAATCTTGGAGTTTATCGTACCATACTTTATTGTCGGATAATCGGATAATTGGAATAAATTTGATAACAAAATAACACACAAAATGGTGGTTTCCATTCTGCACATCTACTCGCAAAGGCTTGAAAGCAAAGCCTAAACTTCTGTCTTCTATGGCTCTGTAGGTAGTATCAAATGCCAAATTTACACTTAATAACTGTTCGGAAGCAAATAATAATTGGTGTGGCACGCCATTTTGGTTGTCTGTTCCTTCAAAATAGAAATAATTTCCATCGAGCCAAATATTGCCTTTGTATTTGTGCAGAGGGTCTATAAACGCAGCTTGTGCTTTTACCCAATCAAAAAAACCGCGATTTTCAATATCATCTTTGTAGATTAATAATGCCTCTGTTTTTTCTATTTTTGTTGTTGTATCTTGCATAATGCTTACTATTTTGGAACAAAATTACGGTTTTTTTGTAAGTTATTTATTTTTTTGAAAACTAAATTATTTACTGCTTGTTTTTGTACTTATTTTTGTGCTTATTTTTGTGCATCATTTTATGGTACTAATGAAAATACATCTGCCATTACTTCGCTTAGCATTGTTTTTCGTATATCGGCTGGGCTATCAAATACGATTAAGACTTCATTTTTGCTCCACAAAGTCATTCCTTCGGCTTTGTCCTTGCCCATATTATCACCAAAACCGTGTGGCACTTCAAATAATTTTTCTACTTCAGTTGCTTTTACCAATTCGTTTTCGTCATGGGTAAAGGCATTTTTCCAACGGAAAACTGCTATAGTTGCACTCAAATCCATCGTTGCACCTGCCAAAATAAGCATATTTTCCCCTTCTACACACAATTCTCGTATTCCCATTCCTCCCAAATAGATGAAATGTTTTTTATATTTTTTTTCTTTATTCTTTTTTATTTTTAGTTTGGTTTCGGAATCTGTTTCCAATTCTATTTCCAAAATAATAGCCCAACCTCGCAAAACAGGCCCTCGCAATCCCAAAAACATTCTATCGTGATAAATTGCCAAACCTTCTATATCAAAACCGTTGTCTTTCCCTGGTATTGCAAAAAAATCTTTTAAATGTTCGTCTTTCTGCAAAATTTCATACAACTCATTCGTATTTTCTGTCAGTGGAATAATGCCTGCAAACAAAGTTCGTTGTGGGTGGTCGGGATTTGGGCAAGATTTTCGCAATTCTAAGATTCCTGTGTCTATATTTTTTACTAATGGAATTCTTCCAATTACATATCTATTGGGTTCTTTTTCTACTTTGCTTAGTCTTTTTATTTCTTTTAGCTGGTCTATTTCGTCTGGTCTTGCACGTTTTCGTTTCAAGCTATGCGAGCCTGTAAACCATAAATAATGTCCTTGATAGTCCAAACCTTCGATGTCTATTTCGGCATCTATTTCGGGCAAATCTATGTATTTTGCAATCGGGAAAGACTCGTGTTTGCCAAATACATCATCTTTGGTTAGGTATATTCTTTCCAAATTGGCGGTTTCGTCACCTGCCACCCAAATACAATCTCCTATTTTTACTACTGCCGAAAGCCCATCTCGCAAATCTTTTCCTACATAAAGATTTGGATTAAATTTTAAGGTAATAATTTGTTTTCGCATAGATATAGTGTTTGTGTTATAAATTGGTAATTTTTTTAGATTGGTAAACGAAAAATACATTTTTTTTTTAATCTTTTACTAAATTTGTAAAAAACATTTAATAAATTTTCAAAGATAGGATAGATTGTTATGTAATAGAGCCTACAGTGTAGCATATCATCATGTTACATTGTTTGAAAATTATTAAATTTAGTTTTACATTTTATACTTAGCAATTTATTTTATGTCCAAACAAACTTTATTAGTAGCTTTTTTGCTTCTCTGGGCAACTTCTTACCAAACTTTTGCACAAAAAACAGCGAAAAAAGTAAGCAAAAAATCGGAATATTTAATTCCTACCGAAACTGCCGCAGGATATGTAGGCAATAAAATTAAAGATTTACAAAGTCTTGAAAAATCATTTAATTTTTTGGTTGTTGGAGATTGGGGACGTAATGGGCAATATAAACAACAAGACGTAGCCGACCGTATGGGCGAAGTAGCCGAAGATTTAGATGTGCAATGTATTCTTTCTACAGGTGATAATTTTTATTGGAATGGCATTGCAAGCGTAGAAGACCCTGCTTGGAGTTCGTCTTTCGAAAATATTTATACAGCACATTCCTTAATGGTAGATTGGTATCCTGTGTTAGGCAACCACGATTATCGAGGCAATCCACAAGCCGAAATAGATTATACCAAACGCAGTCGCCGTTGGAATATGCCTGCACGTTATTATAGCATAGAAAAAAATTTAGGACGAGATGGCAAAGAAAAAATATTATTTGTATTTTTAGACACTTCGCCTTTTGACAACGACATGTATAACGCAAGGCACAGAGATATAACAAAACAAGACAGTAGCACTCAAAAAATATGGCTCGACAGCACCTTAGCAAATAGCAATGCAAAATGGAAAATAGTAGTCGGACATCATCCTCTCTATACTTCTGGTGCAAGAATCAAACAAAAACAGCCTTTTTTGCCAAGTATAGATGCAATTTTGGAAAAATATCAAGTAGATTTTTATTTTGCAGGGCATGAACATGATTTACAATACCAAAAACCAAGCAACAAAATTACCCATCATTTTGTTTCAGGTGCAGGCTCCGAAGTAAGACCTACAGGCAGCATGGAAATGACACAATTTGCAGCCTCCGAACACGGTTTTATGGCAATTAGTTTGCAAAATGAACAAGCATTGCTACAAATTATTAATGAAAAAGGTAAAATTTTGTATAAAAAAATCATCAAAAAATTCTAAAAATAATAGAGATTTCTTAACATTGACTAAAAACTTATCGACATGAAAACTTTTTTGTTTATCCTATTGTATGGTATTTCTTACCTAAGTTTTGGGCAAATTACCTATAACCCAAGCTCTGATTTACAAAATATTCCTTATTTAACCATTTTAAAAGTGGAAATTACAGACACTGAAACCCTTATCAACATGCGGTATGTGTCGCCATACAAAGAAGGTGGTTGGATATGTGCAAACAAAGAATTTTATATCAATGGTGTTACGCAATTAGAACGTAAAAAATTGGTTAGCACCTTGAATATTCCTATTTGCGACGAAAAATATAATTTTACTAAAGAAGGACAATTTCGAGATTTCCAACTCATTTTCCCTAAATTAGAACCAGGTATCGAAAAAATTAATATTGTAGAAGGTTACGGACCTAATCAATTTAATTTTTATGGGGTAAATATCAAAAATCCAGCACCCAAGAAAAATAATGAGCCTACAAAAAATCCATTAAAGGCAAGCACAAACAATACTACAAATAATCAAGTTAGTAATTCCAATACCAACAAAACAAATACAAAAAAAAATAACAATACAAGCACAAACAACAATAATACAAATATCAATAATACAAATAACCAAACTACCATAGAGCCTGAAAAAGAAAAATTAAATTTTGGCAACCAAAAAGTAGGTTTAAAGGATTCGGTAAATGTAAAAATCTTATTTGATAAGGCAAGTGATGTAATAGCCAATGAAAGTATGGACGAATTACAAAAGTTACTCGGTTTTCTCAAAACAAATCCTTCTGTGGTCATCGAGCTAACAGGACATACAGAAGCCGATGAAGCCGACTACAACGCCAAACAACGTGCCAGCAACTTGCAACTTTCTATAGGTCGTGTAAACAGTGTACGTGAATTTTTGATTGCCAAAGGCATACCTTCGCACCGAATTCAAACCAAAGCATACGGAGGCTCACGTCCTATTTCGCAAGACGCAGCCATTAATCGCAGGGTGATGATGCGAATTTTAAAATATTAAGATTAATTTACTCTTTTACTTTTGAAATATAAAAAATAAACAATACATTGCACCTATGCAAAAGTCAAAATAATAATCAAAACAGAATATTATGTCATAACCAATAACGATAAAGCAACTTAGTTATTTTTTAATTATTTAATTAGCCTATGTACCGCAAATTACTGTATATTTTTATATTTTTTGGAATATCAAATAGTATTCTTAGTAATTTGTATGCTCAAGAATTAGGAAAACCTTTTGTGCAGTCTTATCTACCAAAACAATATGGTGCAGCTACACAAAACTGGGCAATCATACAAGACCAATTAGGCATGATGTATTTTGGCAATAATGAAGGGGTTTTGCAATTTGATGGTGTAAATTGGCGTGTTATTCCTACAAGCAACAAATCTACAGTGAGGTCGTTAGGCATAGATAATAACGGAATTATATATGTAGGTGGAAATAACGAATTTGGTTATTTGTTGCCTAATAGTTCGGGCAAGTTAGAATATGCCTCTCTCTCCAAACTTTTGCCAAAAGAAGACACAAAATTTAGTAATGTTTGGGAAACTTGGGCAACCAAAGAAGGGGTATATTTTCGTACAAATAGCAAATTATTTCGTTGGGCAAATGGTAAACTCAAAACTTGGAAACCCAAAAAACAATTTTCATTCATAACATACGCACAAAATAGACTTGTTGTAAAAGAATCAGGCGAATTTCCTCTCTACGAAATGGTTAAAGATTCGCTAATGCCTATGAAGGGCATAGAACAAGAATATGAAAAAGATAGGATTCTTGATGTATTGCCCTACGAAAATGACAAACTTTTAATTTATAGTCAGAAAAAATCTTTTCAAATCTATGATTTAGATTATAAAGCTACTAAATTATTTACCAAACTACCTACCGAAATAGATAGCCTTATTACACAAAATGGTGGCATTTATCAAACTATACGCCAAACAAATGGCGAATATGCTATTGCTATTGGCAAAATAGGTACTGTACTGATGGATAAAAATGGCAAACTTCTTCGAACTCTTAACAAAAAAGATGGTTTACATACCAATAGCCACTATTGTTTACTCAATGACGCACAAGGAGGATTGTGGATAGGTGCAAACAATGGCATTATTTATACAGAAGTCAATTCGCCAATTACGGTTTTCAAAGATGCTCAAGGCATCGATGGCACCATTTATAGCATACATAGACACGAAGGTATTTTATACGCAAGCACTAATTTAGGAATTTTTTACTTAGACAAATTAACTAATTCTTTTAAAATTGTAGAAGGCATTAGTAATTCTGTTTGGGATATTAAAACAATAGCTATAGGTGGCGAAAAAAGACTCATTGTCGGTGCAAGTCAAGGTTTGTTTGAAATAAAAAATTTTAAAGCTACTAAAATTACTGCTCTAAATGTTTACAAAATTTTGCCTTCTTTAGACGGCAAAAGAATCTATTATGGTGGTAGTAATTTTATTGCCTCTGTAATTTATAAGAATGGAAAATTTGAACAAGAAAGCCTTATTAAAGAAAAAGGCAATGATTTTCGTTCTCTTCTCGAAGATAAAAATGGCAATTTATGGGTTTCTGCCTATTTGGACGGAGTTCGAAAAATAGCTTTGCACGATGGCAAATTTGATTCTACTTCGATAGTAGTTCGGTATGATAGTTTGCAAGGTTTGCCGATGAAAGAAAATGTGTTTTTTGGGGTTGGTGGCGAGATTTTGTTAGGTACAGGCAAAGGAATAAAAAGATATAGTGAGGAAGGTAATCAATTTGTACCTTACACAAAATTTGGCAGTCAATTTGCTGATGGCACTTACCAAGTTACCCAAATTATCGAAGATGCTACAAATAATGTATGGCTTTTTGCCGAGAGAGGCAAAAAATATGTATTAGGGGTAGCAACCTACAAACAAGATGGCACTTATACTTGGAATCCAACTGCGTACCACCGAATTCCCGAAATGACCGAAGTAGAAATCTATCCTGATGTAGATAATATTGTGTGGTTTGGTGGCTCGGAAGGTTTGTTTCGTTTTGACCAAAAACAGAAAAAAGATTATGGTACAAAATTACAAACCATTATCAGCCGTATATTTATTGGGGAAAATGCAGATTCTACGCTATTTGCAGGGGTATTTTCTAAAGACTTCAAAAAAGCAGATGGCAATGTTATTAAAATTGTGAATTTAACACAAACAAAAGAGCAAATTCCATTATTACCCTACAATAATAACTCCTTGATTTTTGAATTTGCATTGCCAAGCTATGATGATTCTAAATCTAATCAATATAGCCATATTTTAGAGGGTTATGACGATACATGGTCATCATGGAGCAGTGCCACTCGCAAAGAATATACAAATTTATGGGAAGGCAAATATACCTTTAAAGTAAAATCTCGCAATATTTATGGTATAGAAAGCGAAGAAACAAGTTATATTTTCAATGTATTAGCACCTTGGTATAGGTCTGCATGGGCATATATTGTATATGTCATTTTAATAGGCTTGGCAGTATATGCCGTTTTCTGGTTTTCTACGCGTAGATTACAAAAAGAAAAAGAGAAATTGGAAAGGATGGTTACCGAAAGAACTGCACAAATAGAACAACAAAAAGAGGAGATTTTGGTACAAACCGAAAACCTCAAAGATGCCATGCAATCTATTTCGGCACAAAATGTAGAAATCAATAAACAAAAAGAACAAGTAGAAAAAGCCTACGATAATGTTAGGATTTTGAGTGATATTGGGCAAAAAATAACTTCTACACTCAACTTAGACGAAATTAGTACACTTGTGTACAAAAATGTAAATACCTTAATGGATGCCTCTGGTTTTGGCTTAGGCGTATATAATAAAGAGAAAAAAACAATAGATTTTGAGGGTTTTGTCGAAAATGGGGTAATTCTACCAAATCATTATGATAGTATAACCGATGAAGATTCTTTGGCAGTGCGTTGTTTAAAAACAAAAGAAGAGATTGTAATTGGAGATTATAGACGTGAATATGTGCATTATAGAAGCAAAAAAATAGACAATTCGGTGGGCGAAATACCTATC
>JBIKRY010000448.1:0-2633 GCA_044348925.1 Bernardetiaceae bacterium | reverse complement strand
GAAACGCAATATGGCAATTTATTAGATTTTATGCCAAGCGGAGCTTTGTTGTATAATGCTTTAGGAATGGTAACTTTTGCGACCACTGCCTACGCTTTTTCTACTGCCAATGACCCAATGGTAGAAGTGTTGGAAGATGCGATGATGTTTACACACATAGGTTTTGGTTTTGGCTTTGTGTTTTATGTCTTGTCCAATTTTCAGCCTTTGCTTGCACAAGGCAAAGATGTACACAAAGTCTTGTATAAACCCTACCGTTTAGATTTTATTTGGGTATTGGTAACAGGAACTTTATTGACTTTTGCGGGGCTATTGCGGTCAGATTTTTTCACTATACAGCAATCTATGGCAGCTTATTATAATGGTATTGGAGATTATTATAGAGCTACAGGAGATTTAAAACTTAGCGAATTTAATTACCAAGCTGCAATAGACTATGAATTTCAAAACCACAAGTCTAATTATTCTTTAGCAACTTTGGCACGTCAGCAAGGCGACAAGGAAACGGCAGATTTTCATTTCAAAAAAGCCTTACTCAAACAAGCAAGTCCGTATGCCTATAGTATGGTAGCAAATGCGTATTTAGAAGAAAAAAAACTGCTTGATGCCATCATGACTTTACGCAATGGTTTGGAAAAATTCCCAAAAAATGGAGAATTGGCAAATAATATGGCTTTGGTTTTTAATACAACAGATATACAAGACAGTGTTTTGCATTATTTGGGACGTGCAAAACATTGGGCAAAAAATCCTTCCATTCCTGAATCCAATATTTTTGCTTTACTTACCAAATTCAAAAATGCAAAAACGCCTGAAGAATTGCGAAAAGATTTAAAAATAGGTAATTCGGTAAGTGTTGCAGGCAATGAATTAGCCTATAATAATGTGCATAACTTGAAAGATAATAGAACTCTGGAATTAGACTATGTAAAAGATAGTGTTTTGGAATTGGAAAATTTATGTTATCTCTACAATTATACCGTGAATAAAATAGGCAATGGAGATACAACTATGTTGCAAATTATCAAAGAATTAAGCAAAAAAGAGGCTAATACCAACTATGTACGTTATTTAGATTTGGCAGCAGCTTTTAAAAACAGAGAACTTGGCAATGGCAAAGAGGCTTTTCATTATTTTGAAAAAGCAGCAGATGATGCCTACGAATTTGAATATCACAAAGCAAAATTAGTAGGTATGTATTTGTTGGAGAATGAACAGTTTTTGGAAGCAGCTTCGTATTTTCGCAAAACCTATTACAAAGGCTATGTAGAGGGTCGTGTATATGAAGGTTTGGCAATGTCGGAACAGGAAAATAAAAGCAGAGCAGTAGAAATTTGGCAAGAACTTGTTAGCCGACCAGAACCAGCCATACAAAAAGTAGCCAAAGAAATGTTGGCAGTTACACAAGTAGATAGTGTGCAAAAATTTATCAAAATTGCCGAAAATGCTAATCTTATAGCAAAAATAGACGATAGACAAAAATACTATTTGTTACATTATAATATGTTGTTGGTCGAAGATGACAAATTTAACTTGATTTTCAACGCCATACAAAGTGCAGATATTCGTTTTAGAATTGCTACCGAAAGGGTAAAATATTATTTAAAACTTGGCAATGTGCCTGCAGCCGAAAGTTTGCGAAATTCGATAACAGGCATTAGCACCAATAAAACAGAATTGATTGAAGATTTGCGGTTAATAGATTTGGCATTGTTGGCAAAACTCAAACGGTATGACGAACTCCAAAAACTTGCAAACGAATCAAAATTCAAAGGTGTACAAATTGGTTACAAAACCTATTACCAAGCTGTAGCAGCCGAAGGAAAAAAAGATACTTTGCAAGCCGAAAAACTATTTAAGTTGGCAATGGTGCAAATTCCTTTGGAAAGTGAATTGGTTACGGCTTTTGCACAACATTACAACAAACGCAAAAAAACTCTCGAAGCCTATAATTTATTGATAGACAACTTACAACTTTATCCTGAAGTTGCGTTTTATCCGCCTTCGGTTTATGAAATGTATCTTTTGCAGGCTCTGGAAATTAATTTTACTCAAGATGCTGAAGATGGTTTAGCAAAACTGTTTGCAATGGTTTCTAAACAAGAATATGAGGCTTTTTATGCAGTATTTCAACAACGGAAAAAAGAATTGGATAAGTTGGCAGAAGGGTGGAATTAAGTTGGGGTTATACTTTTAACGAATAGAATTACGAAAAATTATTTTGTTGCCTTTGGTAACAAAATTGTACCGTAGCCTTTAGGCTGCAAGGTCTTTCATCAACTTTGTAGCCTAAAGACTACGGTACAAATCGGTAATCCTATATTTAAAGTATAATTAGTATTTTTTTGAAAAATGAAAAATATTTTATAAAAGCTATTGCTATGATTTTTTTTTTACTACCTTTGCACCGCAATTTTGTAATAATAACAAAATAATTACTACCTAATTGTATATAAAATAACTAAAACTTAATTACACCAAAATTATGAATTCTAATTTTAACTCTGTAACTTGTGATATTTTAAGTCGCAAGTCGCAAGTCGCAAGTCGCAAGTCGCAAGTCGCAAGTCGCAAGTCGCAAGTCGCAAGTCGCAAGTCGCATTTTATTTTCTAACAGCCTTTCTATTATTGGG
>JBIKRY010000449.1:0-2633 GCA_044348925.1 Bernardetiaceae bacterium | reverse complement strand
ATGCAATCTAATGAATATCTATCAAACTTTTGAAAATTTAGGGGCTAAATTTTACCATTCCCCAGAAGTTTTTGCTAAAAAAATAGCTACTATTCGTGCTTATATTTTTGATTGGGACGGTGTTTTTAATGACGGTAGCAAAACAGAAATTGGAAGTCCTTATTCCGAAATAGATTCGATGGGAACTAATATGTTGCGTTTTGCTACGTGGTTGCAACACAAACAAGTAGCAGCTACTGCCATTATCACAGGCGAAAATAATAAACCTGCCTTTTATTTGGCACAAAGAGAGAGATTTCAAGCTGTGTATTTCAAATTTTCGAGCAAACAGGCAGCATTTACACATTTTTTAGAGCAAAATAAGCTACAAGCATCAGAAGTTTGTTTTTGTTTTGATGATATTTTGGATTTGTCGGTAGCCGAACAATGTGGTTTGCGTATTTTGGTTAGACGTGATGCAAGTCCTTTGTTTTTGGCGTATGTAGAAAAAAATCATTTAGCAGATTACCGAACTGCAAACATAGGTGGAAAATTTGCTGTACGAGAATTGATGGAATTAATCTTAGGAGTCCAAAATATCTATGATTTGGTCATACAAAAAAGGCAATATTTTGACAAAGACTATCAGACGTATTTAGCAACCAGAAATGAACAAAAAACAAGTTTTTTTGTATCAGAAAAAGCCCAAATACAAGAAATAAAGATGGAATTATAAAAAGTCAATAGGAAAATAACTGCTATAAATTATTTTTGTCTAATTATAGTGTTTTTATATATTAGACGTTATGAAAGTTTGTAGCATAGACTTTAATAATCTATATTGTGTAATGTAATTTGCGTATTTTAAACTTTCCAAGTCTTAAGCTACGTAGCAACAAATTTCATTTTAAAATCTATATGTAAAAATTACGTTTTATCGAAAAAGAGTACGTAGCAGGAGCTACGTACTACCACCAAAAAACACAAACAATGGCATAAAAATACCTGCCAATGCGAAGATAATGCCCTTTATTTACCTTGAAAAGTAGCTTTTCGTTTTTCAATAAATGCCATTACTCCTTCCATAAAATCGGCTGTTTGGAAACAAATTCCTTGATTAATAGCTTCTTGTTCTAAAGTTTCGGCTAAGCTACTTTGTGAGCCTGTATGTAGATTTTGTTTTATTTTTGCAATAGCTACGCTTGGTGCATTGGCAAAATAAGTAGTCATTTGGTCTATTTGTGCTTGCAAAGCTACCTCATCTTCTAAGACTTGATTGACTAAGCCCAAACGCAAGGCATCTGTAGCAGGAATCATAGCAGCCGTACTTACCAACTCAAAGGCTTTGTGATAACCTACTGCTTTGGACATAAAAAAAGCTCCGCCACCATCTGTTGCTAAACCAACTTTTGCAAAAATTTGGCTAAAAATAGCCGTTTTATCTGCATAAATCATATCGCAAGCCAATACAAAACTACAGCCTACGCCCACACATACGCCTTGTACTTGGGCAAGTATTGGAAAAGCACTTGCACGCATAGCCAAAGTAATGGGATTGATATAGGTACGTAAATACGTGGTAACATCGGCAAAACGAGGGTCTGAAACACCACCAGAAAGGTCTGCACCTGCCGAAAAATTGCCACCTTCGCCACGCAATACAACTACTTTTGTGCCATCAGTTTTGCTATCTTCGAGCATTTGTAACATAGATTCTAAAATATCTATGGTAATTGGATTTTTCTTTTTTGGCAAATTAAAACTAACATTTTTAATGCCATTTTCTAAGGATATTAGCAACATAATAGCGTATATTTTAGCGTATAAAGTACAATTTGAGTAGGAAAAACTTATTCAATGATTTCTGCATTGCCAGAATTTAGTAGTGCTTCTGCCTCTTCTTCGCTAATTTCCTCCTCTGTTACTACTTCCAAATCTTTGTCGCTACTTGTAAACTGTTCTTTGGGGCTTGGAACTTCTATATTGGGATTCGTTTTTAGGCGTGGTTCTCCAATAGATTTAAAACTTTCGGGTAATTTTTCCTCCTCACTTACATACGGAAATACATCAATAATAGTCGTAAGATTTACATCTGTAATATCATAAGGCACAATCATAGATGCAAGACTTTCTTGTAATCTTTCGTAGGCGTGTTTGGGATTGTCAGCAGAAATGAGCATATACGAATTGGTACGTTTTTCTTTGCCATTGGACTCGTCTATGGATAAATAACTCATCTTGCAACGATACCAAGTTTCGCAATCTTCATAATTAAATACATCTTTTATGTTTGTTTTGCGAACACTTGCAATGTTGAAATCGGAAATTGTATCACTGATACATTTATAGATACGTGCTTCAGCGTCTGTAAATGAAACGGCATCAATAAGATATTCCTCGGATACGATTTTCATTTTGCCATCTTCAAATTGTTTGAGATATTGTATTTTACAAGAATACCAAATTGCCATATTTTTAAGATAATAATAGTTATTTAATGCAACAAATATATATAAATTTTCTTAGTTAGCAAATTTTATTCTATTTAATAGAGATTATTAAGGAATGTAGCATAGACTTTAGTCGGTGCTTGTAAATTATTGGTAATCAAGGACTTACAGGCACAGACTAAAGTCTATGCTACAAACTTTAAT
>JBIKRY010000447.1:0-2641 GCA_044348925.1 Bernardetiaceae bacterium | reverse complement strand
TTCAATTATTTCGAGTACCTTTGGGCTATAAGTCATTGTAAAAATGTAAGTTGTGAAATTCAGAACTTTACAAAAATACACTTTACTTTGACTTATTTTTTACTTCTTAGCTTAATAGCATTGGACTGAAGTCTATGCTACAGAAAAATGGAGTTGAGGGAAAGTGGTTGGGGAGTTTGGTGCTACTTGAATACAACCTTTGTAAATGCAAATGCAATATAAATGACTTTTGCAAGACGTTTATCGTAATTTACATAAGCACCTTTACTTCTTTTTTTGTATAAGCCAACCCAATTTCCCTAATTAATTGCACTGTAGCTTGACTTGCTAAATACATATTACTGTATTGTTCGGGATTTAACAATGTTTTCCAATGGTTAAAGGCAAACGTATCTTCGGCAAACTCTATAGTAGCATAGATTCTTTTTGGTGTAAAAGTGATACCTATTCCAAATCCATACTCTTCTATAGTCATTATTTTATCTACTACCACGTCTGTTAATAATTTATAAGACTCTATTACATTATTGCTATAAACTGCAAATTTTTTAGAAAACTCTTTATTAGACATTTGCAAATATTCATAGCCATTAAAAGATGTTTCTTTCAATTTTCGTCCTAAAATACCCAATCTTGACAAAGTATCATCTGGTTTGATAATTGTAATGCCCTGAATAATAAATTTTTCTTCGCACATCAAATAATAACCTTTGAATACTTGTTGCCATTCGCCTTCTACATCTTCTATACCTGCATCTATATACGAGCCAATCGTCATTATTTTGCCACCTTTCATATAATATCTTCCTGTATAATGTTCGGGTTGCAAATCATATAATTGACTTTCTTTAAAATCTGTGTAGGCAATGAACAAACTTTCCTTATCCATTATCGGGTTAATACTACTCCAAAGGACTTCTTTTACCAAAAGCTCTTGAATAGCATCTTCAATATCGTGCATTTTGTCAAAAAAAGTACGATAAACAAAGTATCCTATTAATGGTAATGCAAATAAACTAATAAAAATAGTTAAAGGATATTTTATAATTTCGACCACAATCAACAAGCTATGTACCAGAATAAATAAAGCAGCAATAACTGTCAAAGCTATACGATTTTTTATGATTTTTTTTCGAAGCTCGTCTAATTCTGTAAGGGTAGCCTCTAAATGATTTTTATAAAAATTGGTGTAATCCTCAGTCATAGTTTTATGTTCGATAAGAAATAGCTTGAATAAAATAGAATATCATACAACTTACACGAAATATAATAATTTTTACAATAGATTTGTAATTTTTCTATATTTTTTTGCTTGCAAATAAAGTACAAAGGAGCAAAATTGATACAAAGAAATAATTTATTTTTTATTTTATTATTTTTTACTAATTTAAAAATATTTGAATAAAAACTTCTATCCTTTATTTCTTTTTGTGATATTTTCGTAGAATGTCTATTTCTTTATCCAACTCTACTTTTCCTGCCAATACTTCCGCAAAATGTCCTGCAAAATAAGGAATCAAAGATGTACCTTTTGCCCCAAAACCATTAAAAATATAGACTTGTTGATGTATTGGGTGTTGTCCAATCAATGGTTTTCGGTCTGTGGTTGCTGGTCTTATTCCTGCCACTTGTTTTATAATTTTGTAAGGCAATCTACTCAATTTTTCTAACTTTTCGCAAAGTTCCTTACGTGCTTCTTCGCTTGGATTTTCGTCTAACTTGTCCCAAGTATAAGTAGCACCGACTTTGTGTAGCTTTGCTTGTGCAAACTCGTCTGTCTGTACTTTATTAGGCATTGGCAAAATCCAACAACCTCGATTAATGATATTTTGGTAATTTGTATCTGCAAATATTACGTGCAATACTTCGCCTTTTACCAAATTAAATGGCAAAAAATTCCATAAAATACTTGTACTATCTTGCCAACCTCTGCAAAAAATAATTTTTTCGGCACAAATATTTTGGGTAATTCCATCTTGAGTTATCGGGTAGCTAATTTTATCTTTTTCTATAACTACTTGATTTTCAATAAATTCTGTTTCTATAAAAGCATTATTTTTTAGTAAATATTTTTTTACTGCCTCCAAATAATCAACTGTATGTAAAAAACCTGTTTTTGTAATAGTGATTCCACCAAAATCATTAAACACGGTTTTATCAAAAATACTACTATCTAAAGTTCTATCTACATAGCCTTCATACGCCAAATTGCTACTTTCTGCAATATGCAAATTTTGCTTTTCTATGTTCTCAAAAGGTCTATACATAGGCAAATCATAGAAAAATTTTGCCTCTAAAACTTTTTCCATTTCCCTATAAAAATTGAAAAAATAAGGAAATAGTACATCTGCTTTCCAAGTCTTCACAAATCTATGTCCTGTAATAGCATTGAATAAACCTGCTGCAACCCTTGACGAACTTTTGGGATATTGGTTGTCTAAAACAAGCACTTTTTTGCCTGTTTGTAAGAGTTGCATAGCCAAGGTAGAACCTGCAAGTCCCTGTCCAATAAGAAGATAATCATAAAACATTTTGGAATGTATTAAAATAGATAATTAATGTAAATTGCGTAGTACGTAGCTCCAGCTACGTACAGTCGTAGAAATAAATATATTTTAGATAAAAACCTATTTATTTTGGT
>JBIKRY010000446.1:0-2646 GCA_044348925.1 Bernardetiaceae bacterium | reverse complement strand
AAACCAGCCAAAACAGAGTCTTTCGTAATTGGCAGATTACGCCAAACTCTCAAACAACTATCTCTTGACAAAGTAATAGCAGGACTTTTCTGGGTATTTGGTTTTATATCAATAGTCTTAGTTTCAACTTTCTTTTGCCCACACGCAAAGAAAAATCCTATAAATATAAAAATAACAAGATGTAAAAAGTTACTTTGTACTTTTTGGAAAGTTGGTTTATGTGGTGTCATAATAGTGTCGGGGTTTATAAAATCTTCCAAAAATTAGTTAATAAATTGATTTTCAATCAAATAACTTTTCATTGTAGCCACATACATTAGCCCTTTTTCGTATAATTCTTCGGCATATTCTTTGGAAATATGTGTAAAAATATCATAATCACCAACTGACCTACTCTCAAATGCTTCCGCTAAATACTGTGAATATTGTTTATCAAAAACTCCTGTTTTTATAAACAGTTCTGAGAATTTTCCAATTAATCCTGTATGTGTTTTTACACTAATTTCTTTGGTTTCCAAAATAGCTTGGGTTGCATAAAACATAGCATAATAATTTCGAGAAACAGCAGAATCATAATACGCATTGTCCAGCAAAAGTTTTGCTGCTTGAAGATATTCCTCCGATTTTTCTATTAGCATTTGAAATTCATTCATAATTCAATACCATCCTTTTTTATATTTCGGAATAGTCCTCGTTGGCTATTTTCAAAAATTGTTGTTGTTGTTGGCACAATAGAAATAAGTTTGTTATACTGTAAAAGGAAATCGTTGATAAAAGACATTGCCACTGAAATTTCTTTTGCACCCTTAAAACCTTGATAATCAAAGACTAAAAGAATATCTATATCCGAATTTTCTGTTGCTTCATTACGAGCATAAGAGCCAAACAAAATAACTTTTGCCAACCGTTGGGCATAAATAGTTTGCAAACTTGTTTTTATGGTTTGCAATAAAACGGTAATTTGTGGAGTAGTTTGCATCTGATTTAGTTTTAAACAAATTTACAAAAAATACTTCTTTTTTTCAATGAGTTATTTCTAACTTTTTGGAAAGTTGGTTTATGTGGTGTCATATTATGCTTATTGCAAATAATTTTGAATTGCGTATAAAAATTTACTTGCACATTCGATAGCCATTTGTGCGTCTTCTTGTGTAAGCGTAGTTTCAAAATCATAATCACTTACTTGTCTTAATTCAAAAATTTTAGTAAAATCTTGACTAAGTTCTTTGGGCAACAAACCTGTTTTTATGTAGAGTTGATTAAACTTGCTATTTGTGCCTTGGTGTGTTTTGACATATAAGTCTTGTTCACAAAAAAGTGCCTGAACTGCATCAAACATACAATAATATGTCCTATTAATTGTTGCTTCAAAATGCTGTGTTTCAAACAATACTTGTGCGGATTGCAAACAGTCTGTAGCTTTATCTAATATTTTTATAGTTTCTTCTTTCATATTTCTATACCATCTTTGCGGATATTGCGAATAAACAAGCTGTTAGAATGTTCAAATCTTTGTAGAGTTATGGGTATTTTTGCTATTACTTTATCGGATTGTAAAATCAAATCTATCAAATTTTTACTCAACATATCTAATTCTTTTGATAGGTTTATTTCATTGTCATAGAGAATAATTGCAATATCTATATCCGAATTTTCTGTTGCTTCATTACGAGCATAGGAGCCAAACAAAATAACTTTTGCCAACCGTTGGGCATAAATAGTTTGCAAAGTTGTTTTTATGGTTTGCAATAAAACGGTAATTTGTGGGTTAGTTTGCATTTTTGTAGGGTTTTAAACAAATTTAGGGAAAAGTTTATGATTATTATTGCCATTTTTCAAAATAATCCCAAGCTTTGCGATTACTGTAAACTTTATTTTTGATTATTTTCCAATCTAAATTATCTAATTTTTGTTCCTCAATTCTATGTCTTTGCTCGTCGTGAAAAACAATCGAAATTCTTTTAATGGCTTGCAATGTATCTGCTTGCCAACAATAAATTGTTTTCCATTGCGAAAAAGTCCCACCATCACCACCAAACAGGATAGTTTTTTCTTGTGGATTTACAACCATAGAAGCAGCAGGCATTGATTGGTCTGTTGAGTCAGAAACTGAATAAAAGTGCTTAACTTGTTTGGTCTTTTTGTCATATTTAAAAAACTCATAAGGGCAATTACTACGGCTACCACTCACCGAAGAAAAACGCAAAACAATTTCTTGTTGCCCATCAAAATCTACATCAGCTAATTGCAGAGTATCAATAGTTTCAGAAACATTAGGTATCCAACCAAACTTAACACTATCAATCACATTCCATTTTTTATTATCCCACCGTAAAACATAGCAATCTTTTTGCAAGGCAAAATCAGCCATTACAGTAAAATTATCTACATAAATAAACCGCAATTTATCGTTAGTTATTTCAATATTCTTTACAGAATTAATACTTGTATAAATATGATTGGTGTCTTTTATATGTTGCAATTTCTGCAAAGCCCAAAATGCACTATCACGATAATACCTAAATTTTGTAGTATCTCCTTGATTATCAGTAACTTTACTTTCAACTTTCCTTTGTTCACACGCAAAGAGAAACCCTATAAATATAAAAACAAAAATATGTAAAATGTTATTTCTGACCTCTTGGA
>JBIKRY010000169.1:0-9991 GCA_044348925.1 Bernardetiaceae bacterium | reverse complement strand
TACTTTATAGCAGAACTATATTCTTTTTCAAAGGATTTGAAAAATTTTGCACAACTCTACCAAAAGTTGACAAATGTCCATATGGTAAAATTGGAATAAAATTGCCAAAGTGGGAATTGCTGGTTAATTTATTACCTATTTTTGTGTGATAAAACTAAAAAAGTCGTTTCTTTGGGCAAGTTTGACGTGCTGATGGAATAACAAATTTTCAACTATCTTAGCAACAAAATTACAATAATAGCAAAAAAATAACAAACTATCTAACAAAATTATTACATTAATTAGCTGCCAAAAACCCTATCCAAAAAAATTGTAATTCCCCAAAAAAATACTAAACTTGTAGAAAAATATAGCAATATGACAACCTTTAGCAATCATACCGAAATACAAGCTATTTTTAGTACACAAAAAAAAAATACTGCTAATTTAAAATATAGTTCGGCAGAAACAAGAATCGAAAAACTTAAAAAATTAGAAAAATTAATCTTAAGCCACCAAACAGAAATAGAAAATGCTCTCTATAGTGATTTGCGAAAAAATGCAACAGAAAGCAATATTACCGAAATCTTGGCAGTTATTGCCGAAATTCGCCACGCCATCAAGCACCTAAAAGATTGGCTAAAACCACAAAAAGTAGGACAAACTTTAACCTTATTAGGCACTACAGGCTATATCCACAAAGAGCCAAAAGGCGTTGTATTGATAATAGCACCTTGGAATTATCCATTCAATCTGGCAATAAATCCCCTTATTTCGGCTATTGCGGCAGGAAATTGTATCATTATAAAACCTTCAGAACTTGCTCCTGCTACCTCAAGCATTATCCAAAAAATAATAACAGAATTAGCACCCGCCAACGAAATAGCAGTCATCGAAGGTGCTATCGAAGTTTCTACCAGCTTGTTAGCATTACCTTTTGACCATATTTTTTTTACAGGAAGCCCTGCGGTTGGCAAAATAGTGATGCAAGCTGCCGCACAACATTTGACTTCGGTTACTTTGGAACTTGGTGGAAAATCTCCTGCTATAGTCGATGAAACCGCCGATTTGCAAGATGCAGCCGAAAAATTAGTCTGGGGAAAATTTGTCAATGCAGGACAAACTTGCATTGCACCCGATTATGTGTTGGTAAAAAATGAGTTGAAAGCAAAATTTATAGAACTACTAAGCAAGCAAATAGAAAAAACCTATAATCCAACTCAAGAAGGTATTGAAAAATCAGACTCTTTGGCTCGTATTATCAACCAAAAAAACTTTAACCGTTTGCTCAATTTATTAGAAGACGCAACAAGCAAAGGAGCAACAATAGCTTTTGGAGGGCAACACCTTGCAGCCGAAAAATACCTCGCACCTACCTTATTAACCGAAGTCAATGGTACAATGAAAGTGATGCAAGAAGAAATTTTTGGTACATTATTACCTATTATTGGCTACACAAATTCTGATGAGGCATTAGCATTTATTGCCCAACAACAAAAACCTTTGGCAATGTATATTTTTAGTAGAGATAATTCCAAAATAACTAAATATATTCAAAATTCTACCGCAGGCGGCACTTGTGTCAATGATTGCCTCATTCATATTGCACACCCTGATTTGCCTTTTGGCGGAGTCAATAATAGTGGTATTGGCAGGTCGCATGGTTTTGCAGGCTTTTTGGAATTTGTCAATCAACGGTCAGTCTTAAAACAACGGACAGGTTTTACGGCACTCAAATTTATTTATCCGCCTTATACCGATAAAGTTAAAAAAATGGTAAAAATGTTTTTGAATTTAGTGTAAAAATTAAGCGAAGTAGTTGTAATTATATTTTTGTTTGTATATTCGCAACAGAAAATACAAAAAATTATTCACAAAAAAATCATATAAAATTATGAAAGTAACTGTAGTAGGTGCTGGAAATGTAGGTGCAACTTGTGCCGATGTCTTAGCTTACAAAGAAATTGCGAATGAGATTGTTTTGGTCGATATTCGTGAAGGTTTTGCCGAAGGAAAAGCCCTTGATATTTGGCAAAAAGCCCCTATAGATTTGTATGATTCTCGGACTATTGGCTCGACCAATGATTATACAAAAACAGCAAATTCTGATATTGTCGTAATTACTTCAGGCTTGCCACGCAAACCAGGGATGACAAGAGATGATTTGATTGCTACCAATGCACAAATTGTTACTTCTGTAACCGAAAATATTATTGCACATTCTCCTAATGCTATTATCATTATTGTATCTAATCCTTTAGATGTAATGACATACGCAGCACATACGGTTTCCAAATTCCCAAGAACCAAACTAATTGGTATGGCAGGAATCTTAGATACTGCTCGTTATCGTGCATTTTTGGCAGAAGCATTAAACGTATCTCCAAAAGATATTCAAGCTATGATTTTAGGTGGTCATGGAGACACAATGGTGCCATTGCCTCGTTATACAACCGTTGGTGGTATTCCTGTAACCGAAATGATTGATGCTGCAAAATTAGACGAAATTGTAAAACGTACTATCAATGGTGGCGGTGAGTTGGTAAAACTGATGGGAACTTCGGCATGGTATGCACCAGGTTCGGCTGCTGCTCAAATGGTAGAAGCTATTGCAAAAGACCAAAAAAGAGTATTGCCTGTATGTATGCAATTAGATGGCGAATATGGCATCAAAGATTGTTATTTGGGAGTGCCTGTAATTTTGGGCAAAAATGGCGTAGAAAAAATTATCGAATTACAATTAAATGATGCAGAAAAAGCATTGTTAGAAACTTCACGCAAACACGTAAAAGACGTGATGAATGTATTTGATAATTTGAAAAAATAAGCAATAAAAATTCTTTGCAATAAAATAGTAGTGCAGACCCAAATCCGCACTACTATTTTATTGCAGAGAATTTTTATGCTCTATTACAATCAGCAATTCTTCTATTACCTTCCCTAAATATGCCAAACAATTTTCACTTTTTACCAAATAATTATAGACACCTGCCTCTTGTGCTTTAGCCAAAATATCCATATCTCTTTGTGCAGAAACTACTACCATACGTGTATTGGGACTATTTTCCTTAATTTTTTCTATTAATGTCAAACCATTCATATCTGGTAAATTAAGGTCTATGATAGCAATCGTAGGTTTTTTATCTATTTCTTTCAGCATAGCAGTAGCATGAAGAAAGGTAGTAATTTCTAAATTAGGTAGTTCAGACAAAGCCAAACGCAAAAGCATACTTTCGGTACGATTGTCCTCGATAACAAAAACAGTAAATGGAAGCATATTTTTTAGATAATTTAGAAAAATAAAATTATTTTAGCAAAAATATTGTTTTATATTTGTTAAACAAATTGTATTACCTATTTTTAGTACAAATAGTTAGTTGCATAGCAACCGTATATTCGCATTACTATACAATTTATATGTAATAAAAATAGATTATTAAGAAATGTAGCATAGACTTTAATCATGTCTATTTATAAAATTTACAATTAATGATATACTTAAATTAGCAAATCTATGAAAAATATCTTTTTTTCTCTTTTCTTTTTTGTAGGCTTAACCCTTTTGTTTACGTCTTGTATGCAATCGGCTTGTCATGCCAACAAAAAACATGCTGCCTCAAAACATGCACATTACAACAGTATTCAATATAGAAGTTATAAAAGACACTAAAAAATGTTAGCAAATCATTGGAATGTTAGAACAGAATTACTTTTAGGGGAAGAAAAAGTCAATAAACTACGTAATTCTCATGTATTATTGGCTGGTTTAGGTGGAGTTGGTGCCGCCGCCGCCGAAATGTTAGGACGTGCAGGCGTGGGTACTTTGACCATTGTAGATGCAGATAGCGTAGAACAAAGTAATAGAAATAGGCAGTTAGGTGCTTTATTGAGTACAGACGGGCAGTTAAAGGCAGAAGTTTGGGCAAAACGTCTGCGAGATATTAATCCCGATATTCAACTCCATGTAATTCCACGTTATTTGAAAGACGAGGAAATACCGCAACTACTCACTGCCAACAAATACGATTATGTCATAGATGCTATTGATACCATTGCCCCAAAAATGTTTTTGATACTACACGCAGTACAAAACCATATTCCTATTGTGAGTTCGATGGGTGCAGGTGGCAAATTAAACCCGTCTTTGGTACGAGTGGCAGATATTTCGGAAAGTTATGGCTGTAGATTAGCAAAATGTATTCGCAAAAGAATACATAAATTAGGGGTGCATACAGGCGTAAAAGTTGTGTTTTCTCCAGAGACAATAGAAAAAGAAAGGCTAATTATTACAGACGGTTCACGCAATAAAAAATCTTTGATTGGTACTATTTCCTATTTGCCACCAATTTTTGGTGCTTTTTGTGCTTCTGTAGCTATTCGTGAGTTGATAGGCGAAAAAGTATGGTAAATCATGCAAGTTGTATGTCAAAAATCAGATTTTTAGTTTTCCCTCGTTTGGCGTAGTATAGTTTTAAAGTAATTTGTGATGTGCTTGGAGTTAGCGAATAGTGTACTCTAAGCACTTTTTTTTTCAAATCTCCCACCATAGCAAACTTCCATGTTTGTGCTTTTGCTTCTCCTACACATAAAAATTACTACAAAAAGAATATTTTATAAGTCTATAGCATTGCATTATTTTTCATGCAATATGAAAGAATAAAATGCGAAGTTTTGCCAAGACAACAAAAAATATATACATAATTTATTGTGTAAAACAGAAAATACTTTTAGATTGTTGAGATTATCTTAATAACCAATAACATGAAAATAAAAAAGACTGTTTTACTATTTTTACTATCTGTATGTTTGATACCGATAGCTTATGGGCAGAACATTGCCATTAGGGGCAAGGTTACTGTTGCTGACCAACAGGGAGGAGTACCTGGGATTACAGTTCTACTAAAAGGCACAACAACTGGTACAAATACAGATGTGGAAGGCAATTATAGCCTACAAGTGCCAAGCACTTCGCAGATGCTTGTTTTCTCGTTAATTGGCTATGAAACCCAAGAAGTGCTTATAGGCAACCAAACAGAAATCAATGTTGTTCTCAAGGTAAGTGTAAGTAAACTTGACGAAATCGTGGTAGTAGGTTATGGCACAAGTACCACCAAAGAACTTACAGGGGCTGTTTCGAGCCTCAAAGGGGCAAGTTTGGAAAAACTTAACCCTACCCGAATAGAAAATGCCTTACAAGGACAGGTAGCAGGTGTACAAATTACGTCTTCATCAGGCTCACCAGGTGGCTCCCAAAACATTCGGATTAGAGGTTATACCACCAACGGAAACAATAACCCATTGGTAGTTGTGGACGGTGTACCATACAGTGTAGAAGGATTAAGTGCCTTAAACCCTAATGACATCGAAAATGTAAGTGTTCTTAAAGATGCTACAGCAGGTATTTATGGTGTACGTGCTGCTAATGGGGTAATTATTGTTACGACTAAAACAGGTAGAAAGAAACAAAAAACCAAATTTAGTTTTGATAGCTACTATGGCGTACAAGAAACTACGCGTAAAATGCAACTCCTCAATGCCACACAGTATGCCGTACTCAAAAACGAAGCAGCAGCAGCAGGCGGAACAACATTACCCTTTAACAATACAAATTTAGGTACAGGAACAGATTGGCAAAATGCCGTATTCTCCACAGCACCTATTCAAAATTACAATATCTCGGCTGTGGGTGGTTCAGAAAAATCAACTTTCTCCACAGGTTTGTCTTTTTTTAATCAAGATGGTATCATAGGTGGCGACAAGTCAGGTTTTAACCGTTATAATGCAAGACTCAATTTCAAAACAGACCTAACTGATAAACTTAGTTTTACGAATACCTTACTCTATACACACGAACAACGCAAAGGCTTGCCTGAAAATGGTATTGGTTCGGTTTTATTCAATGCCATCAACAACTCACCAACCCAGTCAATTTATGACCAAAACGGTAAATTTACGTATGCCGAAGGCATTGGTGATGTAATTAACCCTGTGGCACAAATGGCTAATACCTATAACAATGCTTTTACTAACAAAGTAGTTGGTAGTTTGGGACTTGACTATCAAATTAGCCCTGCTCTATCTGTAACAGGTCGTGCTGGCTACAATTATGCAATAGTAAATTCCAAAAGTTTCTCACCATTGGTATATTATGGTAGTGGAAAAGCACAAAATACCGCTGTTGATGCTAATTTAACTGCACCTTTGGTAGATTTGGGCAAAGGCGTATTGGTAGAACGTGGTGCTTCGGTAAGTGAAACTCGTGCTATTTACTTCAATTACAACTTAGAGGCTTATCTTAATTATGAAAAGAATTTTGGAGTTCATACAATAAAAGGTACTCTTGGGGTTACAAGCCTTGCAGATATGGGAGATGTCGTGTCTGGCATAGGTTTTGGCGTGCCGTACAATTCCTATGATTTTGCAGCTCTTTCAGCCGTTGACCCTAATAACTTGCTCAATAATTCAAGTTCATTCCAATATGAAAGCCGTTTGTCGTCCATGTTTGTGCGTGGTGAGTACCAATATGCCAATAAGTATCTTTTCTCTGCTATTGTGCGTAGAGATGGTTCTAGCAATTTTGGTACAAATAACCGTTTTGGCTTATTCCCTTCTGCCTCAGCAGCTTGGATTTTCTCTGAAGAAGATTTCCTAAAATCGTCTTTCTTGAGTTTTGGTAAACTCCGCACTTCTTTTGGTATTTCGGGTAATGATAAAATTGGTTTGTTCCGTTATCGTGGTTTGCTCAATGGGGAAGCAGAATATCCATTTAATGACCAATTAGTTACAGGGGTAGCATTAGGAGCATTAGGTAATCCTGATTTGCGTTGGGAACAAACAACACAATTTAATGTGGGTGTTGATTTGACTTTCTTAAAAGGAGATTTATCAGCTTCTATTGACTATTTTAATAAAACTACCAAAGATTTGCTTTTCACTCCTGATGTTACAGGCGTTTTGGGTTCTTATGGACCAGGTGGTTCACCGCCTACAGTTAATGCGGGCAGTGTGCTTAACGCAGGTTTGGAATTAGCCCTAAATTACAACAAGTCTTTTAGTAACGGTTTAGGGATTAATATTAGTTATAACATAGCAACCCTACACAATCAAGTATTGTCTTTAGCAGCAGGACAAGATTTTATTCCTACAGGTGTTTTTGGTGTTGGTGGCATTACTTCTTCTCGTTTTCAAGTTGGGCAACCAATGGGCTATTTTTTTGGCTATAAAACAGATGGCATATTCCAAAATAAAGAACAGTTAGCAGCAGCACCAGCACAAGATGGTGCTCAAATAGGTGATATTAAATACAAAGACGTAAATGGAGATGGCAAAATAGATTTTAGTGGTAATACAGATAAAACCATTATTGGTTCTCCTATTCCAGACTTTACAATGGGGCTAAATTTGGGCGTAAATTACAAAGGATTTGATTTTTCTACCTTGATTTATGGCTCTTTTGGCAACGAAATTTTACGCAACTATGAACGTCAAACGCCACTTGCCAATATGCTAAACTATAAATTGGCTCGTTGGACAGGCGAAAACTCTACCAATGAACACCCAAGATTGACTACAGGAGCTAACAGAAACAATGTAATCTCTGCGTATTATGTGGAAGATGGTAGTTTTGTGAGGTTTAAAAACGTGCAATTAGGTTATACAATTCCTACTCGACTACTTGAAAAAATCAAATTACAGCGTTGTAGAGTGTATTTTGCCGTAAACAACCTCCTTACAATTACAAAATATAGAGGTTTTGACCCAGATTTGGGTTCATCTGACCCTTTAAGTTCGGGTATTGATTTTGGTTTTTATCCACAAGCAAGGTCTTATATGGTAGGGCTTAATGTAGGATTTTAAATATTTTTTTATACGTTGGCAATGGTCGAAGACCTTGACAATCGTATAAAAAACGACAAGTACGATTGTCAAGGCTTTCAGCCATTGCCAACGTACAAATTGATTTGCTATAATTTTCAAAAATTTAAAAAATATATGAAAAAGATAATATTTATTTTCACGTTACTATTTGCCCTAACGGGTTGTAGTAACTACCTCGATATAGAGCCAAAAGCAACACGTGATGCGGAAAAGTTTTTTCTTGCCCCACGTGATTATGAACAGGGTTTAGTAGCAGCTTATGACTTGTTACAAACCTCGTATTTGAGTGTTTGGATAGGCGAAATTGCCTCAGATAATGCGATGGCTGGCGGAGAAAGTCCTACAGACACTGAAGGTTTACACCAAATCAATGCGATGACACACGGAGGACAAAACAACGAATTACGCAGTGTTTGGCGTTGGAATTACGCAGGAATTACCAGAGTAAATTATATGTTTGAGAACAAAAATAACATTAATTTCACAGGGAAAGACCTCATTTATGCACAAGCATATTTTTTGCGTGCCTATTATTACTTTGAGTTGGTGAAATTTTTTGGAGATGTGCCAATGATTATCGACAAACGTATTGCCCTTAGTGAAGTTGCTAATCTCAAAAGAACACCAGCCACACAAGTATATGCACAAATAGAAAGTGATTTGAAGGCTGCAGCTACTACGCTACCTTGGACTATGACCGAAAAAGGGCGTATCAATAAAGGAATGGCTCTTTCGTTGCTTGGAAAAGTACAGTTGTACCAAAACAAATATGCTGAAGCTGCTGCTACACTCGAACAAGTAATTACACAAGGCACTTACAACTTGTTTCCTGATGTAAAAACTTTGTTTTTGGTAGAAAATGAAAATAGTTCGGAAACTGTTTTTGATATTCAATATGTAGGTATTCAAGGTGGTAGTTTTGATTGTTTTAGTTGTTTAGAAGGTTTTGTAACCCCTGGTTTTCAAGGTATTAGACAATATTCGGGTCCTATTTATGCAAGTGGATTTAGCTACAATGTACCTACAAAAAACCTTTATGACGCATTTGCTGCAAATGACCCAAGACGTGAAGCTGCAATTTTAGATATTGAGGCTTTTGCTGCTGCTAACAAAGATGTTGCATATACAAAAGGTTATCAACATACAGGTTATTTCAATAACAAGTATATCAAAAGAGCTAACGAACTTGGATTACCTGACAATAACTTAACAAGCCCATTAAATCATAAAGTAATTCGTTTTGCTGATGTTCTTTTGATGGCTGCTGAAGCTTACAACAAATCGGGCAATGATGCAAAAGCACTAACATACGTAAACAGAGTACGTACAAGAGCTAAATTAGCACCACTAACAACAACAGGAAATCAGTTGTATGAGGATATTTTGAAAGAAAGAAGACTTGAGTTGGCTGGCGAAGGACACCGTTTCTTTGACTTAGTACGCACCAATAAAGCTGCAACAACTATCAAGGGGTTTGTTGCAAACAAACACGAACTATTCCCGATACCACAAATAGAAATTGATTTGGCAGGTGCAGGTTGGCAACAAAATAAAGGTTATTAAGGTTATGTTTTTATACGTTGGCAATGGTCGCAGACCTTGACAATCGTATAAAAACATAAGTACGATTGTCAAGGTTTACAACCATTGCCAACGTACTTAAATAATTACAAGTCAAGTTTTTATCCATTAAAAACATCTATCAAAATGAATAAAATAGCAAAATATATGAGTATCTGGTTGTTGTTGCTTGTTTGGAGTTGCAGCAAACCAGAAAACTTCGAGTTGGGACCAGTACCAACTACTGAAGATGCCTCTTTTACTTTTACGGCTTCTTCTCAAGGTGAAAACTATCTCACCTTTACCAATAATAGTTCCAAAGTATTTATGAGGGTTTGGAATTTTGGTAATGGTTCGAGTTCTAAGGAAAGTAACCCTGTAGCTTACTTTCCGTTTGCAGGAGATTATACTGTAACCTTAACGGTTTTTACAAGTGGTGGTTCGGTTACAGCCTCCAAAGTAGTAAAAGTTGCAAAAAATGACCCACAAATTTGTAACAATGCAAATCTGAAACTACTTACAGGCGGTTGTGATGCTGCTACTGGCAAAACTTGGGTAATTGACAAAGATAGAG
>JBIKRY010000444.1:0-2681 GCA_044348925.1 Bernardetiaceae bacterium | reverse complement strand
ATTTTATAGAAAAAAAGCAAGCCAAAAGTGGCTTGCTTGGGAATTATCTTGATTTTGGTGGTAAAGTTGGACCTCCTGCTGGAATATTAACATCATCAGGTAGTAAATCTCTTAATTGCCTATTTACTTGGTCTAACCTATCATAATCTTCTTGGTCTATGGCATTTTTACCTGCAATAAATAAAATATTGGCTTGTTGTGGATTATCCATTCTTCCCCTTTCATTCAATAGAATTTTAAAAATATCGACTTTAACTTCAGGTTGTCTAATGAGTATTTGCCAATTAATGTAGTCTAATTCTTTCTGTTTTTCTATTATTTTTGAAGGAATAGAAGATGAAAGAAATATTTTTTCTTGATTAATGATGTCCATTAATGCTTTTTGGTCATAATTATTGCCCAAATTACTAACAAGTTCAATACATTTTGTTTTTGTTTCCAAATACGCAGCTTTGGCTTTGAGCAGTGCTTTGTCTTTGGTGGCTGTTTCCAATTCTTGTGCTAATTTTTGTTTTTTGTCCTCTAATTGATATTTTTTATCAGTAGTATCGTCAGCACTTAGTTTTTGGGACTGTTGCTGAATTTCTACCACTTGTGTTTTTATATCTTTCAAAACCTTTGCAGTTTCATAAGCCTCTGTTTCTGTTGCTTCTGTGAGTTCGTTATCAAGTTTCTCATCAAGTTCTTGTATTTCTGTTACTAATTTCTTAACAGGCAAATGTCTTGATTTTGGATTAAAAATTTCCTTAAATTCTTGTTGCGACATAGCAATATAAACCGAAACTATTAAATCTCTACTTTCCGAAATTTCAATATGAATTTCAATATCAGAGCCTTTAATAACATCACGACTTAGCATTTTGCCTGTAATTTCAAAATAGCCAATAGTTTTGTTTGCATAAGGAGAAAATTCTCTGCTACCTTCTAAAACATTGATACGCAAACCTTCATCACTACCTTTGATAATGGTTCTTGCAATTTGTTTTTCTATTTTCTTCCGTAGTGGAAGTGTAGAATTTTTTTCAGAAACCAAAAAAGAAATACTTTTTTCATTTTGACTATCATAAGTTTCTAAACAAATATCATTGGCTAAAAAACCACCACCCGTAACATAAAAACCACTATTAATTCCTATATTTTCTACATCTGTCTGTACTTCATTGCCAAAATTATCATAAACTTTTAGGCTAAAAGAATTAAAAACATCACTAACTAAGGGCAACTCCTCGTTAATAATTTTTTGCAAGGCTTTTGTACCACTATCATAACCGCCATCATCTCGTCTAATTCTGTATGTTAAATTTTCTATTTCGCCATCAAATTTCGCAGAAAATAAAACATCTTTATCTTTACTTGCATTTGGAAAATTTGTTCTTACTTTTAATTTGGCTTTGTTGCTATTATTTTCTGCGGGTTTTGAAAAATCTTTTTTCTTTGTTCCTGCAAAATATGCAGCACCAATTCCTACGGCTGTTGTTGGGTCTATTTCGCAATTAATTGGAATTTGTAAAAGTTCTTCCACTCTTTTGCGTACATACGGAATGTAGGTAGAACCACCAACCATTAAAATAAATTGTAAATCTGTTTTTAGTAATTTATTTTTCGTAATAATTTTATTTATCATTTCTGTTGTACTTTCAACAGCCTCTTTGATAATTCCTTCAAAATCTGAACGGGTAATTAATATTTCTTCATCAATAAAATTGCCATCGCCATCCTCGATTCTATCACGACTATCAGAAATTTCAATTCTTACTGATGATTTTGCAGATAATAGTTTTTTGGCTTCCTCTGCTTTATCTACTAAGCAAGCTAAATCTTTTCTGCGTTTTTCACTTGTCAATTCTGCCCATAAATTAGATAAATTATATTTTTTCTCCAATACAGGTACAATTAGTTTTTCTACAATTAAATTATCAAAATCAGCACCGCCTAAAAAATTATCTCCCTCGTGGTCAAGCACTTTCATTTCTCCTTCGTGTATTTTTACTAAGGCAACATCAAAAGTACCACCACCCAAATCATAAACTAACCATTGTCCATCTTTTAAGGTGTTATTTTGATTAGCGTATGCTATGCTTGCAGCCACAGGCTCAGGCAATAGAACTACTTGTTTAAAACCAGCTTGATGTCCTGCTTCTTTTGTAGCATTAGACTGAACAATATCAAAAGATGCGGGAATAGTAATAACAACAGCTTCAACAACTTCTCCTGTAAAAACCGAACTTTTTAACTCTTTTAATATGTAAGTAGAAAGTTCAATAGGGGTAATGCTTTGATTTAGTGCCTTAATTTTAAAAGATTCTGTTGTACCCATTTTACGCTTAAAGGCTGTAAAATAATCATCAGTGCCTGCCCTTGATTTGGCTTGTTTTCCTACTAAAATTTCATTTTTTTTAAAAGCAACAATAGAAGGCATAATTTTTTCTGAGTAAGTCTGGTCTTGAAAAATATCAACTTTGCCTTTATTAAATTTTGCAATAACGGAATTGGTTGTCCCCAAATCAATTCCGAAGTTTATCATATTATCCATTAGTGAATATCGTTTTGAGTAAAATTATTTAGCCTTTTTAGTAAGTTTCTGTAAAAGTTTTTCTACATCACTATTACTACAATTTAGTTGTAATTGATTTTGTATAAATTCTTTTAACTGTTTTTGCTTTTCAACACTGCTTTGTGGC
>JBIKRY010000168.1:0-10099 GCA_044348925.1 Bernardetiaceae bacterium | reverse complement strand
AAGTCCTTAATCAACCAATAGCTATAAAAAGCTGTGTGGGACAGTAGGTTGCCTTGACTGAGTGTATTTTATAGTTGCAAAAATAGTATTTTCACAACAATTATTTACTTTTGCAAACCTAAAGGATGGAACACAGATAACACAGAACACGCAGATTTACACAGTTTTTCTACTTATAGTACCTTCATTAACTTATATTTTTCTATGTATCTATGTTACTATGTGGTTAAAATAATTTTGATGTGGAAAACCTAATAAATATAGGTCTTGTAGTAAGTGTAGTGCGGAACAGGAGTTCCATACTACACTTACACATTAAACCAATATGTCAATTTCAAGACCAATGACCTACCTTTTGGGGCAAAACTTGTAGGAAAATAATTTTCGGTATAGACCAAAAACAAATCTGAAACAGGTTTGAAACGCCATTGTAAACGGGTATTCAAGTTTACGTTATCTCCTTGTTGGTTGTATTGCAAAAACCCTGTCAAAAACAATTTACGATTCAACGATACATCTGCCCGAGTTCCTACCAATGCAAAGGAAGTAGATTTGTAAGGTTCTGGAAAAGTCAAATCATTGTAATCTATATTGACACTAATACTGCCGTATGGTTGAAAACGGTAACGAATTTCTCCATAAAAATTAGTTCTTTTGCCATTATAATATTCATTATGCCCGATACTTGCCGAATAACCAAGTTTGCGGAGAGGGGTAGAATTGTAATAAATATACGTGCCGTGATTGACAAAACTGCTACCTGCTTGCAACTTGTTTTTGCTGTCGGTATTAGTTGGGTCAAAATCATTAAACAACAAAGTATAATCTCTACTTGCTCCTATTTCGAGGTAGGAATTGTTTAAAAAGCTGATAGAATATTGCACAAAGCTATTCCAATCTAATAATTTGCCATTCAAATCCCAATAGGCATTTTGGTATAAAAATAGTCCTTGTTGATTAATTGTTTTAGATTGTTTAGGAAAAAAGTTGAATCCCACCATTGGCTCTATTCGCCAATATGCACGGCGTGTTACAAAACCAATATCGTTGATTTTATAATTTTTCCCTACATATTCGTAGTTCATATGCATAAAAAACTTTTTGACATTGTAGCCCAACCAGCCTGCACTTGCTTGATTATCGACAGGTTCATTGGGGCTAAGTCCTTTGTGATAAAACAACTTACCTCTCCAACGATTATCTTTTGACTGCAAGTTATAATCTATTCCCACTACCCTTGTATAAGCATCTTCGCCTGCTTCCTTGTCAAATCGTTGTCTATTTACCACAATCGCAGCTATGTTTGACCTTGCAAATACTTGTCGTTGTACGGCTGCCACTGTATAATTTTGGCTTGGAATACCTGCGTCATCTACCGAAGCCGTTTGCATATTCATCAACCCCATTCGCCAATCTTTGTTAATTTTTCCACTTAATCTTGCACCATATAAAATAGGATTTTGCACAATTACACCTGTGTTTTTATCTTTTGCAATACCAATTCTACGTGAAAAAAATGGACGAATTCGGCTAAAACCAAAAGACGAAAATAAATCACTATTTTCTATAAAAAACTGTCTTCTTTCTGGATAAAAAATCTCAAAACGACTCAAATTTGTAACTTGTACATCTGCTTCAACTGTCGAAAAATCGGGATTTACCGTCAAATCTAAGTTTAACGAGGAGGTAACAGCTATTTTTGCGTCTAAACCCACATTTGCTTGGTAATCTGCTTTATAGAACACAGGATTTTTTGCCGTTGTTTCTTTAGTATTTAGATTATTGTAAGCTATTTCTTTATTGTTTGGTAAGTTATCGGGAATATTATTTTTTGTAGCATTTGTTGTAATATATGGAATAATAGAAATATTTGCACCTTGTTTGTTAAAAGATTCTGGGAAATAGACATTTCCTGTAAATGCCAAATTTGCTACAGGATAGGCAATTCCTACAGGCACCCAAGTCGACCTTTCGTTTCGTTTGAGGTCTATCCTCGCAAAATTCATTTTCCAATGTTGCGACTCCGCCTTAAAACGCAAAGTGCTTAACGGAATAGCCATTTCTACCACCCAATAATGTTCATAGATTTTGGTAGCAGATTTCCATTTGTTGTCCCAACTAATTTGCATATTGTCGCCATTTGCCAATAATCCCTCCCTTTCTACCCCCAAAGGCGTAACACTGAACATAAAACCATTCAATCCATCACGAAAAGGGTCTATATACACCGAAAAATTATCATTACTACCACCGTCAAAATCTCGTTTGAGAGAACTTACCACATATTTTTTGTCCTTAATATGGTCATGACAAATAGCAGCAATATATACATTTTGGTCGTCATAACTTACCATTACTTCCGTTTTGGTTTTGGCATACACGGTATCTGTTGGGTAATTTTGGTAAAAATCATTGGCTTTTTCGGTTTTATGCCAAATATTTTCCGATAAAACACCATCTACATAAATAATAGAATCATTACGATTTGCTTGCAAATCATAATTTGGCTTATGCTTATGTTGTGCCATACCAATAGACAGCATAAAGCATAAAAAAAAGCTAAGTAAAATTTTGTTTTTCAAAGTAGTAAATAATAAAAATAATAGTAAATTGGAATGGAATGTTAAAAAAAGTTATAGTAGATATGTTTTTACAAAAATATACTTTAAAGACGTTATTAATTTTGTAAAGTTGTTAAAGATTGTTTTTAGATACGTTAAAGATTGTTAAGAAATAAAACACGAAAACTATACAGGCAACTTTTATTGCTTTGGCTTTGCAACAAATTTTTATTTCTGTATATATTTTATTTCATTTGTCAAATTTTATATAAATAATGTAAGTTGCGTAGTATGTAGCTCCAGCTACGTATAGTCGTAGAAACAAGTATATTTTAGATAAAAATCTATTTATTTAAAGTGTTTTATTGGTGCAATAAATCATGTACGGAACTTACATTATATACATACTTGCTACAAATAATGTATCTTTGCGAATAGCTAAAATATTCAAAAAATTTAAAACTATGTGTGGAATTTCGGGAATTTATGCCTTTAATATGATTGGTGCTATCTCTATGATACATTTGCAATCGGTAAATGAGTCATTACAACATCGTGGACCCAATGCAGGTATGTTGTTTAATGACGAACAGGTAGGCTTGGGGCATCGCCGACTTTCTGTGATAGATTTGTCGTTTGCTGCCAACCAACCAATGACCGACCAATCAGAAAGATATACCATAGTTTTTAATGGCGAAATTTTTAATTACCAAGAATTACGTCAGCAATTACTCGCAAAAGGAGTTACTTTTGTAACCCAATCCGATACCGAAGTTTTGTTACAATTATACATACATACCGAAGATAAAAAACTGTTTCTCAATCAATTACAAGGTTTTTTTGCTTTTGCAATTTATGATAATGTAGAAGAAGTTCTGTTTGTAGCAAGAGATAGAATGGGAATTAAACCATTGGTATATTATTTTGATGAAGATAAATTTGTGTTTGCCTCCGAAATTTCGGCACTCATGCAATTCAATTTGCCCAAAAATTTAGATTATGCAGCCATTTTTCAATATTTTCAACTCAATTATATTCCTGCTCCGTACACTATTTTTAGCGAAGTGCAAAAACTTTTGCCTGCACATTATGCCATTATTCGCAAAAAAAATGTGCAAATTCAGCCTTATTACACCATTAATTTAACGAATAAAAAATATACGGTTAGCAATTATGAAGCTGCCAAAAAGAAATTAGTAGAATTATTGACGGCTTCTGTAGAGTCCCGATTAATTGCAGATGTGCCTTTGGGGGCTTTTTTGAGTGGTGGCATCGACTCGTCCATTATTACAGCTTTGGCATCAGGTATGCACAGTAATTTGAAAACTTTTTCTATTGGATACAAAGATGAGCCTTTTTTTGACGAAACAAATTATGCTGCTATAGTAGCAAAAAAATACAAAACAGACCATACGGTATTCAAATTATCAAATGATGATTTGTTTGAGGCAGTATTCAATTTAATAGATTTTTTTGGAGAACCTTTTGCCGATTCGTCAGCTATTCCGTTTTATATTTTGAGCAAAAGAACACAAAAACAAATTACAGTAGCTTTGTCGGGAGATGGTGCAGACGAAATATTTGGCGGTTATAACAAATATCTTGGAGAGTATCGTGTTCGTAATCAAGGTTTTACAGAAAAAGCAGTTATCCATTTATTGCCATTTTTGGAAAAATTGCCACAGTCCCGCAATTCAAGTTTTAGTAACAAAATACGCCAATTAGTACGTTTTGGTAATAGTAGCAAACTATCAGCAAAAGAAAGATATTGGTTTTTGAGTAGTTTTATGCCCGAAACTACAGTTTCGTCTATGTTTTCTGCCGAAGTCCAAACACAAATTAACAATTCCAATTACCAAAACCGCAAAGCTGATATTTTAAAAGGAATTGAAGGCAAAAATTTTGATGAAATTTTATTAGCAGATTGTAATTTATTATTACCAAATGATATGTTACAAAAAGTAGATGCTATGTCTATGGCAAATGCCTTAGAAGTACGAGAACCATTTATGGATTATAGAGTAGTAGATTTTGCGTTTTCCTTGCCTGTCGAATACAAAATTGATAGCAAAATGAAAAAGAAAATATTGCAAGATGCTTTTCGTCATTTGCTACCTGCCGAGTTGTATAACAGACCAAAACATGGCTTTGATGTGCCTTTGCAAAAGGGGTTTCAAAAGGAACTTAAATCGTGGGTTTTGGAATTATTGGCAGATGATTTTATTATTTCCCAAAACTTCTTTCATTTATCGTATATCCAAAATTTACGCAAATTAATTTTTTCGGGTAGCAGTTATGACCAAAACCATGTGTGGGCTATTTTGGTTTTTCAACATTGGTGGAAAAAATATTTTACAAAATAGTATTTTTTGCCATTGTGTACTGTTAGTAGTGTATGACTATTTAAGTGAATGTATTGATTAACAGACACTTATATACATTAAAAACCTAAGTTTCAATTTGTTCAGTTATTTATTTTCTTCAAACACAGTGAAAAGAGTCCTCATTATTTCTTATTATTTTCCGCCTTGCGGTGGAATTGGTGTGCTGCGTTGCCTCAAAATAGCAAAATATTTGCGTGATTTTGGTTGGGAGCCTATCATTTATACTGCAAAAGATGCACATTATCCCTCGTATGATTATGGCAACTTTAAGGATATTCCTGAAGGCATTACAATTTTACAACAACCAATTTTTGAACCATATACTTTTTACAAAAAATTTACGAAACAAAAAGCAACTGCCAACGCCAACAATGCTTTGGTGGCAAGTGAAGGCAAAAAAGATTGGAAACATCGCCTTTCGGTGTGGATACGAAGCAATTTTTTTATTCCAGATGCACGTGCTTTTTGGATAAAACCTTCAGTTAATTTTTTGCTCAACTATTTGAAAACCAATTCGATAGATGCTATTTTTTCAGATGGACCTCCGCATACCAATACAAGAATAGCCTGTTTACTAAAACAAAAAACAGGGATTCCATGGTTGGCAGATTTTCAAGACCCTTGGACACAAGTCGACTATTACCAACGCCTAATTCTTAGCCAATGGGCAGATGCAAAACATAAAAAAATGGAACAAGAGGCTTTTCAATACGCAGATGCAATGACGATTGTGAGCAATGTTTGGAAAAAAGATTTGGAAAGTATTGGAGCAGAAAATGTTTCGGTAGTGGTATGGGGTTATGATGCTGCTGATTTTAAAGATTTACAAGCAAAATATGACAAAAAATTAACCATTACCCATGCAGGGCTTTTAGGAGATGACCGTAACCCAAAAATATTGTTTGAAGTTATTGCAGAATTATGCCAAGAATTTGCCAAACAAGGAGATACTACATTTAGTCAAGTGCTTGAAATTCAACTAATTGGGCAGGTAGATGCAAGTATTGTAGAAACGTATTGCAACTGTGGCATCGCCAAAAACGTGAAACTTATAGAACAAATAGAAAGAAAAGAAGCTTTGCAATATGTGGCAAATTCACAAATTTTATTGCTATTGCTAAATCAAGCAAGCAATGCAATGGGCAGAATCCCTGGTAAATTATTTGAATATTTGGCTGTGCAAAGACCTATTTTATGTTTGGGTATGCAACAAAGTGATGTAGATATGCTTTTGCAAGAGGCACAAGCAGGCAAAGTATTTACCTACACAGATAAACAGGCACTCAAAACACAAATTAAAACGTATTACCAAGAATTTATAAAAACGGGGCATTTGCAACAAAAAAATGCAAGCATCGAACAATATAGCAACCGAAAACTAACCGAAAAAATTGCACAAATTTTAGATGCCATTACGTCTAAAAATTAAATAAGTAATGTAAGTTGCTATGCAATTTACATTACTTATATTACTTACTAACAATAAATTTTATTAATTCTATTCAAATGTCTTCCACCTTCAAATTCTGTTTGAATAAAGTTAGTAACTATAGCTTTTGCTTGTTCCAAACTAACAAAACGTGCAGGAATACATAAAATATTTGCGTTGTTGTGTAGCCGAGCTAATATTGCAATTTCAGATGTCCAACACAATGCAGCCCTAATTTTTTGGTGTTTATTCGCAGTCATTGCAATTCCATTGCCACTTCCACAAAGTAAAATTCCAAAATCTACATTTTTATTTTCGACTTCTTGTGCTACCAAATGTGCATAATCGGGATAATCTACCGAGTCTTCGCTGTATGTACCCTTATCTATGATTTGGTGTTCTGTTGCAAAATGTTGTATAATTTCTTTTTTGTAGGCAAAGCCTGCGTGGTCTGCCCCAATAACAAGTTTCATAATTTTTTTATGTTTTAGTGTTTTTTAGTATATATATTTCCCTCCATACAAAAATATTTGCACAGAGGGGAGTAAAATTATTACAAAATATATTGGCTTAAATCTCTGTTTTTCAACAAGTTACTAAGTCTTTCTTTTACCATAGCACTTGTTACAACCAATTTAGAATTTACAGGAATCGTATCTGGCACGTCAAACATAAATTCGTTTAACAAATGACTCATTACGGTATGCAAACGTCTTGCACCAATATTTTCTACCTCCGAATTTATTTGGAAAGCTATATCTGCCAACTCGTGTAATGCCTCTTCTTGAAAGGTAAGTTCCACACTTTCTGAAGCCATTAATGCTTCATATTGTTTTGTGAGGGCATTTTTTGGGGTTTTTAGAATTTGGAAAAAATCTTCTTTGGTCAAGCTACTTAGCTCAACACGAATAGGAAAACGTCCTTGAAATTCTGGTATTAAATCAGAGGGTTTAGAAATATGAAAAGCCCCTGCTGCAATAAATAAAATATGGTCTGTGTGAATAATACCGTGTTTTGTGTTTACAGCACTGCCTTCTACGATTGGCAACAAATCTCGTTGGACTCCTTCACGACTTACATCAGCACCGCCGCCATTTTTATTGGAAGATGCTATTTTGTCTATTTCATCTATAAAAATAATGCCTGCGTCTTGTGCTTTTTGAATAGCCAAAACTTTGACTTCGTCCATATCGATAAGTTTGGTAGCTTCTTCTTCGAGGAGTATTTTGCGGGCTTCGGAAATAGGTAATTTGCGTTTTTTGCTACGCTTAGGCATCATATTTCCTATCATTTCTTGGATATTCATCATAGACACTTCGTCTATTGCACCACCTACTACGCCTACATTCGAGCTACCTTGTTCGACTTCGATTTCTATTTTTCGGTCTTCCATTTCTCCATTTCGAATTTTGATTCGAAATTTTTCCCTTGTTTTTTCATTCAATTCTGCGTCTGGATTTGCAGCATCTTGAATAGGTGGAATTATGGCATCGAGGATAATATCTTCTACCACTTCCATTGCTTTTGCTTTTACCTCTTCGGTTTTTTTGGCTTTTACCATACTCACCGACTGTTCGACCAAATCTCTCACCATACTTTCCACATCACGTCCTACATATCCTACTTCGGTAAATTTGGAGGCTTCGACCTTTACAAAGGGTGCATCTGCAATTTTGGCAAGCCGTCGAGCTATTTCGGTTTTTCCTACGCCTGTGGAGCCAATCATCAAGATATTATTTGGTACAATTTCGTTGCGTATATCTTGCTGTGCATTCATACGTCTCCAACGGTTGCGAAGGGCAATAGCTACATTGCGTTTGGCATCTTGCTGTCCTATAATGTACTTATCTAATTCCGCCACAATTTGTCTTGGAGTTAGGTATTTTTTATCGTCTAACATATTTTAAAAATTTTTTCAAAGATAATTACATTTTTTTTGTAAAAGCTATTGTATATTCAAAATATTTGTTTACCTTTGCAACATATTAATAAACAATAAGTTTTTCAGCAAGTAATTTATTGGTTTTATTAAAACATGTTTTCGTAGCTCAATTGGATAGAGCATCTGACTACGGATCAGAAGGTTTGGGGTTCGAATCCCTACGAGAACACAAAAGTATTCTACAAATTTTAATCCTATTAGTTTGTAGAAACTTTTTAACACTTACTACTTTGAAACACAAGTAGGCAAATTTCATATTTTTTATTGAGGGCAAAAAAAAGACTAACAGAAGTTTCACACCTTTCTGTTAGTCTTTTTTTCGTTTTAACTACTAATTGTAAAGTTTTGAATGTTAATAATGCTTTTCACAAGCATTATTTGCCAAACAAACAAACAACTTTATCCCCCAAATTATGTTTAAATTCATTAGCGACCTTTGGTCGCCAAGCAACAGTAAGCCTACAGAAGTAAGCACAAAAAAGAAAAAAAGCAAACCATTTAAGAAAAAAGAAATAGGTTTTGACACCATTACAGGATATTACGACAGAGAACACCTAAAAATCAAGTCTTTAATTAGAAAAGTTGCAGCCCTAAACTATACAGTAGCGTATGTAGGTGCAACAGCTAATTTAGAAAAAAGGTGGGGAAATTACCCAAGTTGGAAATTTAGGCACGTCTTATATGAAACTACATCTTTTGAAATGGCTAAATTAGCAGAAAAAGAACTGATAAAATATACAAATAGTAAATTTTGGATTTGTAATAAATCTAAACATAATATGTTCTATAGCAACTATCTTTTATACAACCTTTGTTACTCCTATAGTTTGGGCAATTCCAATAGCAGGAATAAGTCTTGCTTTATTGTTTATCATTATAAGTATTGCAAGTAAAAAAGACCCAACTACTACCTAAAAATCTACACACAAAAAAAACTACTTGTAAGGTTAGACCTTGCAAGTAGTTTTTATTTCTATCCATTTTTATTATTTGCCAGCTCTCTCACAATATTTGCAATATCCTGTTTGTTTTCGTTTTGTTCTCTCTTGTATTCTCGATACATAGAAAAAGCAAATTTTACTTCCCAAGCCAAATAAGGCAAAGTTCCCAAACCAAAACCCAGCACACTGTAATTCATAAATACCTCCGAAAAACGAATAGCAGTAAAAGCCATAATATAATGGCAAATAGGATAATTCATCACCAAAAATAGCGAAATTACTATTTTTAGGATAAAAATTATTTTTTCCTTTGTTTGTTCAAATTCTGTCATAAAGTAAAGTTGTTTGGTTTGTTTGTTTGTGTCAAAATATGTATTTTTGTGCAAACAACTCTTTAGTTGTTTGTTTGTTTGTAAAAACTACTTTGCTTTTGGCGAAGTAGTTTTTTTTTCGGCTTCTATATCCTCGTGCAGTTCGTCTATTCTTTCTTTGAAACTTTTTTGCCTACTTAGTTTCAAATCTTCTCTAATTAGATAACCATACAAACTATCTAATTTTAATTGTACCTTACTAACACTATTCACAAGGGCAATAAAATAAACCTCCTAAAAGTGCAGCTATTCCTCCGCCTATCAAAACCTTATTCGTTGTATTCATATTGTTTTATTTTTAATTAATTGATTATCAATGAGTTAATAATTTAGAGATTAATAATCAGCAATTCCCACTTTGACAATTTATTCCAATTTTACCATTTCGGGATTTGCCAACTCTTGGTAGAGTTGTGCAAAATTTTTCAAATCCTTTGAAAAAGAATATAGTTCTGCTATAAAGTAAGGACT
>JBIKRY010000167.1:0-10104 GCA_044348925.1 Bernardetiaceae bacterium | reverse complement strand
TATCTGATGTTTTGCGACCAGAAGCTTTCAATAAGACCATTTGGCATCTTTGGCGAAGAACATGGTTATCACTTTTTTTATGAGTAATTACAAGTTCTTCTTCCTGCTCTGAGGTCAAAATAATGGTCAAAACTCTACCCATAGTTTTTTGGGGGCTAAGGTACAAAATAATGTCAAATAATTTATTCTTAATACTTATTATGCGTAAAAGATTAGCTATTTCGGAATATATAGATGGAATTTTGAGCCACAATCGGTTCATTTTGAGCCAAGCTATTACTTTGGTAGAAAGTCAGTTGGCTGTAGATAATGCCTTAGGAGAGGAAATTATTGAGCAACTTTTGGCTTATACAGGCAATAGCATACGCATAGGTATTACAGGAGTGCCTGGAGTTGGCAAGAGTACCTTTATCGAAAGTTTTGGCGGTTTGCTTACCAAGCAACAGAAAAAAGTGGCAGTATTGGCAATAGACCCAAGCAGCCAAAAAAGTGGTGGTAGCATTATGGGAGATAAAACTCGTATGGAAAAGCTAAGCGTAGATGCCTTTGCCTACATACGTCCTTCGCCTGCGGGCAACTCTTTGGGTGGGGTAACTCGCAAAACAAGGGAAACCATGTTGTTGTGTGAGGCTGCGGGTTTTGAAATAATCATAGTAGAAACTGTAGGGGTGGGACAGTCAGAAATAGCTGTGGCTTCGATGACAGATTTTTTTCTTTTGTTGATGTTGGCAGGGGCAGGAGATGAATTGCAAGGAATCAAAAAAGGTATTATGGAAATGGCAGATTTGTTAGCAATTACCAAATGTGATGCGGGCAATGAACACAAAGCAATGCAAGCAAAACTAACCTACCAAAATGCACTAATGTTATTCCCAATGCACGAAGGAAATTGGCAGACTCCTGTAATTACTTGTTCGGCTTTGGAAAATAAAGGCTTAGCAGAAATTTGGAATAGCATAGAAAATTACCAAAAAACCACACAAGCAAACGGATTCTGGTATCATAAACGACAAAATCAGCATTTACAATGGATGCACGCCACTATCAAACAAGTATTAGAAGATAGATTTTACCAAAACCCAAAATCTAAAGAATTGCTGGGAATTATCGAAAAACAAGTATTAGCAGGCGAAATGCACCCGGTCAAAGCTGCATACACCTTGCTCAATCAAGTATAAAATTTCTCTATCTTGTCATTTCCAAATTTTTATAATACCACTGCCGAAATACCACGTTCACAAATAGCCTCTTGCATAGGTTTTAAGGTTGGATAATTGCCAAGTTTTACGGTACATTTGCCTTTGTAGTGAATCAATAAGGTACACTGTTCGGCTTGTTCGGGATTGTGTTTGCACACCTCTATCAAGGTTTCGATGACATAGTCAAACGTATTGACCTCATCATTAAAAACTACTAATTCTCTTTCCAAAACAGTATCCAATTCTATAGACGTTTCGTCTAATACGTCTATATCTTCTTGTTCCCAAGTTCTCATTATAAAATAGGTTTAAAAAACTACGCAAATATAATTTCTTTTTTTATATTTGCCACATTATAATAATTTTTAATTTTCTCTTGATATGGAAGAAATAGGATTATACCTCGATGAGGCAAAAGAGTCGATGGAAAAGGCACTCAAACATACTACCCACGAACTTACAAAAATTCGTGCTGGTAAGGCATTACCTTCAATGCTTGATGGTTTAATGGTCAATTATTATGGCACTCCAACGCCAATAGCACAAGTGGCTAACATAAATTCGACAGATGCTCGTACTTTAGTGATTAAACCTTGGGAAAAATCTCTGCTCGGTGAAATTGAAAAAACTATCAAAAATAGTGATTTGGGAATCCAACCACAAAATGACGGCGAACTTATCCGTTTGGTAATTCCACCATTGACCGAAGAAAGACGCAGAAACTTGGCAAAACAAGCAAAAGAAGAAGTAGAAACAGGCAAAGTACGCATACGTGCCATTCGTAAAGAAACCAACGAAGAACTAAAAAAACTCCAAAAAGAAGGTGCATCAGAAGATGCAATCAAAGCAGCAGAAACAAAAGTCCAAACTTTTACCGATAGTTATATCAAAAAATTAGACGAAGTATTGGCTGCAAAAGAGCAAGATATGATGACTATCTAATTTTATACGATTATACAATATGGTTTTATGGGTTTTACAAACCTATAAAACCATATTTGTAGTAAATCATACAACTATCTATAAAGATTCTACGTATAAAGTTGATAACAATTTTATTAAAAATATGGATTCCATTTGGTCATCTGCCAAAAATTTTGTTAGCAATCTTTTTGATGGAACTTTAGTTACCAATAGTATAAATTCCTTTATTCTAAAAAATTTATCAGGCACTAATTTATTAGTAAGTAGCCTTTCGCCTGAAGAAATACGCCAAAAAATAGAACAATACACGGAGCTACAAGGCGAAAACTATTCCCCAAATAGTGTTTTTGCCTATATTCGCAAATATTATAGAGGAGTTGTAAAAAATGATACTGAATTTATACTAAGTACCAATCAAGATACTGATTTTGCTTACTATCAAATGAAAATTAAACTAATTCCCAAACAAGATGGGACTTTAGTGTTATTGCATTTTCCTAATGCTCGCAACAAAATTCTTTTTTTTGCAATTCCGCTTTTTATCTTGTATTTGTTCTTACTATTTAGTAGCTATTCGATGCCAACATTGCTACATTTTATGGCTTGGGCTTGGTTTATTGTTGCATTAAGCAGAAATTGGTCGCATAAAGAGGACAAAAAAATAGGTACTAATTTTTGGAAAACGGTATTATATGCTCGCCAAGTAAGTATCAAAAATTTTATACAGTTTAGTAGTTACGAAAAATAATTACATAATAAGCCATACTTGTTTTCCATGCACCCAAAAATATCTATTTTATTAGCAGTTCGCAATGAAGCTAACAATATTCTTACTTGTTTGGAAAGTTTGGAAAAACTATCTTTTGCTAAAGAAAATTTAGAAATTTTGATAGGAAATGATGCTTCTACAGATGATACTGCCACGTTGATAGACAATTTTATAGCCAATAAACCCTATTTTAGACAATATTTGATTACAAGTAATCTAAATAATTTATTTGGCAAGGCGAATGTATTGGCACAATTAGCAAAAAATGCAAAAGGAGATTGGCTGTTTTTTACAGATGCCGATATACAAGTTCCAGCAGATTGGATACAAGAAATGTTGCAAAATCATAGACAAGCATCTGTTGATATTGGTATGGTAATGGGTTTTACGAGTGTCATTCCCAGCAATTTTTTTGCTATTTTGCAGGCATTAGATTGGACTTTTTATATAGGTGTATTGGATATTTTTGCAACTTTGGGAAAGCCAATGACTGCCATGGGAAACAATATGGCTATTGCTAACAAAGCCTATCAAGCTGTAGGTGGTTATGAAAATATTGATTTTTCGGTTACAGAAGATTATGCTATTTTCCGAGCTATTCGCACACAAAATATTGGTTTTCAACAACTTGCCTCCGATAAAGTCTTAGCTTTTACCCAAGCATTGCCTACTTTACAAGATGTATTACGTCAAAGAATACGTTGGCTTGGGGAATTCAAAACCTTTCCAATTTGGATACAAGGTAGTATTATTGTTACAGGTTTTCATTTGCCTATTTTTTGTCTGCTTTTGGTCTTATCTCCCTATTTGTTTAGTCTATTTTATGGTTTGCGTTTGCTAAGTATTTACAGTATTTTGCTCTATTATATTTACAAAACTAAGCAATATTGCTTGGTAAAATATTGCATTTTTTATGATATATTTCACTTATTTTTTTCTTTATTGTTAGTCATACAATTTTTTGGCAAGAAAAATATTTTGTGGAAAGGAAGGACGTATGCCAAAAAATAAACTTTCTACGTTTTCAAGTTAGGAATTTTAGGGAATTTTGGAAGGTAACATACGCTTTAGCATTGTTTTTAAGTCAAAAAAACAATGCTAAAGCGTATGTTAGTCGAAAATAAAATCTATGAAAGGCATCATTTATCCATTTACAACTTCTTCGCCTTGTAATTGTTTTTCATATAATTCTTTATATACGCCTTCGATTTGCATGAGAGTTTCGTGTGTGCCTTGTTGCACAATTTTTCCAGCATCTAATACAACTATTTTATCTGCTAATTTTGCTGATGAAACTCTATGCGAAATAATGATAGAAGTACGATTTTGCATAATTTTTGTCAAATTATTGAGAATAATATTTTCGGTTTTGGTATCTACTGCCGATAAACAATCGTCAAGAATTAATATTTTTGGATTTCTAACAATAGCCCTTGCAATAGAAGTGCGTTGTTTTTGCCCTCCCGACAAAGTAATTCCTCTTTCGCCAAGTTCTGTTTCAAAACCTTTTGGAAATGCCATTACATTGTCGTATAAATCGGCATCTTTGGCTGCTTGAAAAATCTGCTCATCTGTTAAATGGTCGGAGCCAAATTTAATATTATTTTTGATGGTTTCTGAAAATAGAAAAACATCTTGTGGCACATAACCCATTTGTGAACGAAATTGGGGAATATTATATTGCTTGATGTCTATGTTATCTATCAAAATTTCGCCTTCGCTACAGTCATAAGTTCGCATAATCAAGTTAGCTAAAGTGCTTTTACCAGAACCTGTTGTTCCTAAAACTGCCAAACTTTCGCCTGCTTTTACTTCCAAACTAATGTGTTGCAATGCCAAAATTCCCGAATCAGGATACGTTAAACTAACATTTTTTAACTGAATATTTCCTATAATTTCGTGGCTAAGATTTTGGGTAGAAACCAAATCTGTTTTTATATCCAAAAACTCGTTAATACGAGTTTGCGAAGTGGCAGCACGTTGTGCAATGCTCGAAATCCAACCTAAGGAGGTAACAGGCCATGTAAGCATATTTACATAAATTACAAATTCCGCAATATTTCCTACTGTAACAGTGCCTTCCATTACTTCTATTCCACCAATATAGACTACCATAATGGTACTTACGCCTACTAAAGTCAAAATTAACGGAAAAAATAACGCATTTACCATTGCTAATTTTAAAGATTGTTTTTTGTATTCATCACTTGTTGCCGTAAAATCAGCCACTGAATTTCCCTCTCGGGCAAAAGATTTAATCACACGAATTCCCGAAAATGCTTCTTGTACAAAGGTGGACATTGCAGAAAGGTTTTTTTGTATTTCGGTGGAATATTTATTTATCCAATTATTGACATAATAAATACTAATAGAAAGCAAAGGCAAAGGCAAAAGAGTGTAAAAAGTGAGTTGCACATTGACAAAGAGCATATAAGAAACTATCAAAATTGTAGAACCAATCATATTGATACCATACATAATTGCAGGGCCTATATACATACGCACCTGCCCCACGTCTTCCGAAATACGAGCCATTAAATCTCCTGTGTTATTTTTGCGGTAAAAACTCAAAGGTAGGGTTTGGTAATGTGCATAAATTTCTTCCTTCAAATCATATTCCACCAATCTGGACATTACAATAATGGTTTGTCGCATAAAAAACAAGAAAACACCACGTATCAATGCCATTAGTACAATCAAAATGCCATACATAAACACTGCAGCCCCAAAAACTTCGACTATAGGTACTTCGGTACTTGTGCCTTTAAACAAATGATAAATACCAATCGTATCTCCCACCAAATCAAAGGCGTGCCTTACTACTTGAGCAGGAATAATAGCAAAAATATTAGAAAGGATTACAAATAAAATGCCCCACAAAAGATTTGCTTTGTACTTGAAAAGGTATTTGTTGAGATATGCTAAAGACTGTAAATTCATAAAAGATGGTTTTGTATGCGAAATTGGTAATTTTTGTAATTTTTTAAAATTTATAATCTGTTGTAGCAGATTTCGTTATTCGTCTTTTGTTTTTCGGAGTTGCTCTATTTGTTCAATGGTTAAATCTGTTGCTTGGATAATAATTTCATTGTTTAAATCTAATAAAATCATTTTCTTTGCAATTTCAACTGCTTTTTCTTGTTTCCCTTCTTGCCTTCCTTCTTGTGTAGCTTTTTGCGTAGCTTCTAACAAACGTAGATTTGCCTCTAATTCTTTTGTATATTCTACACTCATTGCAATTCTGCGATTTTCTATTGACCTATTGTACATTTTTTTATCTTCGTCTGATAGGTCTTCATAAAGTAATTTTTCTTTTACTTTGTCTAAACCTTTTGCCTTGAAAGTATCTTTTATTTCACTATTTTTTAGGAAATATAACCACTCATCAAAAGTATTTTTGGCAACATCATTAAAATTATTTACTTTTAGAATGAAATACTTTGGAAAAATATCTGCTACTTTTTCTATTTTAAAACCTTGCTTTTGTGCATTTGTAGGCAATAAAATATCGTTTTTGTGTAAACCTATAAAGTTTCCTTTATATTCATAGACATAATCTTTACCTTGTCCTAATCTAAAATAAACAATATTGATAGAATAAATTTTTTTAATTGTACCATACACCTCACCCTCTTTGATGTATTCGGTTACTAATTTTGAAACACCATATAGCATACGTTGGAAATAATCTACCTCCGAATCATTTTGAACTTCTATCAATAATAATTCGTTTGTTTGGCTTTTTACCAAAATATCCACTCTGTTATACTTGTCATACTCATCTACTTTATTACTTTCACTTTCTAAAATACTTTCTATTTTAACATCAAAATGAAGTAACTCGGATAAAAAACCCTCTAAAATATCAAAATTAGCTTTATGACGTAGCATTTTTTTCATTGCCCAGTCAAAACGAATTAGTTTTTTGCTCATAGTTTTTTGCGTAAAAATATTAAAAAAATGAAACCTTTTTTGTGTAGGAACAAATTTAAAATAACTAAGAAATAAAGTTAATTGCCCCTTAATAACACTTTGTTTCGGGTAAATTGTTCCAATTTTTTTAAGACTTTTGCTATTTGCGAATTTTTGGGGTAGCAAATAGCAAAAGAGTTTATGATTACTGTAAATTTTTCAACATAATTTTTGCAAATTCTTTCAAAGGACTTTCTTTGTATAATTCCAAAAAGTCATTGAGAGATTGTGTAATAGCTGCTTTGTCGGTGCTTGTTTTTGCCAAAAGCATTATCTCCAAAATTGCAATTTTGTCGGTATATGTATTTTCGGCATATTTTGTTTTTATCTCTTGTAAAGCTGCTTTTGCTTCGTCATACTTCGCAAATTGATAGGCTGTGTAGGCATTTTCATACAATTTTGCTGCTTCTGTATTAAATTTATTACTGTCTTTAATAAAATTTTTGTTGTCCAATAGACGTGCATATACAGAGTTTTTAAATTCTTCTCGCAATCTTTTTTGATAGCCTTCGGGTTTACAAGATTTTGTTTCTGTGCATATTTTTTGCAAAATGTACAATGCTTCGGGAGTATTTTTATGTACAGGCATTTTTTCGCTAAATCTTTTTAGGCTACTTATTGCCTCGTCATTTCTTGCAAAATCTTCGTAATACATTTTTCCTACTTCAAATAAATTGTCTTGTAATACTAATTTGGTGCTGTCTATTGCTGCTTTAGTTTTCGGAATCTTAGCCAAACGATTTTCTTTGGAGTCTAATGCTGCATAGCGAATTTCTTGTTCGGTTGGTGCATTTTTGTTGCTATTTTCTACAGTATTTCCTTTCCCAAACATTTCTTCTTGGTTAAAAGCTGCCATAGCTGCTGCCGAAATTTTGGAACTCATACGCCAATTATCTACCAAAGGTCTTTCGCCCCATTCCTTAAAAAAGTTTACTTTTCCTAAATTTACAGTTTGGGCATTATAAAAATAGAAAATTCCTCCGCCACCGCCAACTATTGTTCCTAATCCTGTATTTCCTCCAGCATTCCCTTGAGCATTATTGGCAAAGCTGGCATTATTTTGTTGATTGGCTGCCAATAAAAGAGAATCTTTGCGACGAGATTCGGCACGTTTTCTTTCTGCCAAAATTTGCTTATCAATCGCAGCTTTTTCCTTATTAATTTCGGATTCGATATATTCTTTTCTTTCGGTTTCGGTCATACTTGCCAATTCGAGATAACGGTCTGCACTTTTTACTTTTCCGTATTTTTCTGCAAATTTTACTAATCCTTTATGTCTAAGTTTGACTGCTTTATAATTATCTGCTTTATTATTGAGAGTTAGCAATGCACTATCATAATACGCTGCTGCTAATGGAATATCTTGCTTTTTTTCAAAAGCTATTTCGCCTGCACGCAAAAAAGAAAGAGATTTTTGGTCATTGCTTTTGGTATAGAAAACAGATTCTTGTAAATATTCTATTGCTTGGTCATATTTGCCTCGTCCTGCCTCAAAAATTCCCATTTCATAATAGATTTTGTCTTTAAATTCTGCATTTTTATCATCTTGAAGCAACTTTTTTAGATATTTTTCTGCTTTTTGTACTTCGCTTGGATTAGAAAAATCTACCGCATTCGAGGCACTTAATTGGGCATTAAATGCCATTTCATAGCTTGGGTTTTTTCGCAATAATTGATTAAAATAGGTAAATGCTTTGCTATTGTCGCCTGTTTTTTGGTATAATTGTGCTAATTGGAATAAACACCTGCGTTTAAATTCCTTTTTTTTCACATCTGGAAGGGCTTTTTCGAGATACAAAGCAGCTTGTGCATATTGTTTGCGTAACCGATAAAAATGCGACATATTTAGGTAAAAATCTCTTGCATTGGCAATACTAATTAAAGGCTCTTGACTCATAAAATTAGCAACATATTCCACACTAATCCAATCTTCTTGCTCAATAAAAGTACGCATCAACCAATTTAAGGCTTTGTGCCTTGCATCTACATTGCTACTTTCTGTATTTACGTATTTGAAAGTATTGATAGCATTTTGAAAATCTCCTTGATATAAACGTGCTTTTCCAATTTGTAAGTAACAAAAATCTACCCATTTGCTACTTGGGTGCTGCTGAATAGGTAAGGATGCACGTTTGATAATAAAATCAAAACCTGCTTTTTGTGATTTTGTAACATTCGTGTCTATTTTTGGAAAAAGATAAATGACTTCGCTAAAATTGTCTTTGGGCGAGGCAAATAATGCCGTTTCGACCTCCAACATTTTCTCTTTTGCCATAAAATAACCATTGTAACGAGCCGTTGTATTGTGATAAATTTTACAAGAACTCAAAAAAAAAGTTACCAAAATATACAAAAACGAAAATTTGAAAAAATGGGATAGTTGCATAAAGTAAGATATTTTGCCCAAAGATAAAAATTAGTAGGAATAAAATAGAAATATTTAGCAAAACTAAAAAAACTAAAATTATAAATTTCGTTATTTTTAATTTTTTAATTTTTTTTTCTAACTTTGTCCTTTCATTTATAGTTAGTTGATGGTACGATTATATCGGCTTTTAACTACAACTCCAAATATGACTATATTACCTTATAAAAATCAGGATACAGGCAAAAAAGAACAAGTTGCCTTGATGTTCAACAATATTTCGCATAGCTACGATTTGTTAAATCGTGTTTTGAGTGGTGGCATAGACATTTATTGGCGAAGAAAAGCAATAGATTTTTTGCGGGCAGACAAGCCAAAATTTATGCTCGATATTGCAACAGGAACAGGTGATTTTGCCTTAGAAGCACTAAAAAAATTGCAACCCGACCAAATCATTGGCGTAGATATATCGGAAGGAATGTTGGCAATGGGCAAAGAAAAGATAAAAAAATTAGGTCTTTCCGACAAAATAGTGTTGCAAACAGGAGATTCCGAAAAATTACCTTTTGCCGACAATACCTTTGATGCTATTACAGTTTCGTTTGGAGTTCGTAATTTTGAAAACTTGGAACAAGGTTTGCGAGATATGTTTCGCGTCTTAAAACCAAACGGCAAAGTAGTCATTTTGGAATTTTCGCAACCCGAAAACCCTACTTTTGCAAAAATATATAATTTTTATTCTAAAAACATATTGCCATCGATTGGCAAGTTAATCTCTCAAGATGACGCAGCATACACTTATTTACCCGAATCCGTTAAAGCATTTCCGTATGGCATAGAATTTTTACAAATTTTAGAAAAAGTTGGATTTAAAC
>JBIKRY010000443.1:0-2703 GCA_044348925.1 Bernardetiaceae bacterium | reverse complement strand
AATATGCCCAAATATTGCAACAAGCAAAGCAACAAAATATTACGGCACAAAGCCAAGTAAAAAATAGCCAAATTTTGCAAAATTATAATCACGTTATTGTGCCAGAAACAGGAACTGTGATTAAAAAGTTGAAAACAAACGGGGATTATGTCCGCAAAGGTGATGTCATTGCTACGCTTGCCAATGCCCAAAAAGTAGAAGCAGTGTTGAATATTGATGAAAATAATATTGCAAAAATAAAAATTGGTCAAGCTGTTTTTGTGCAACTGAATACGGACAAAAATGTGGTTTATGATGGCAAAATTTCTGAAATTCTTTCGGCTTTTGATGAAAAATCGCAGTCTTTTATTTGCAAAGTGAGTTTTGAAAAACCTTTGCAGTTGTCATTTTTTGGAACTCAATTAGAGGCAAATATTTTGGTTGGAGAGAAGAAAAATGCCCTTTTGATACCTCGCAATTATGTAGGTTTTGGCAATAAAATAAATGTCAAAGGTAAAGACCAAAATGTAATTATTAAAACAGGTATTGTTTCAACAGATTATGTAGAAGTGCTGGAAGGTGTGGATAAAAACACAATTTTGTTACCTTTAAAACCTTAAAAAGATGAATATTAACACAAAAATAGCAAGTACGTATCTTTTTTCAAACAAAAAACTTACGGCAGTTGCAGTCTTGGGCGTATTGTTAGGAATGTCTATTTATATTTTTATGAATAGTATGTTGGTGGGTTTTGACAAAAGTGCAAATACTTCACTATTCAAATCTACTTCACATATTCGTGTCTATAAAGATGACGAAATTAGCAAGGTATTGGTCAAAGATAGTTTGCATAAATACCTGATAATCAATCCAAAAGTAGTTCCAAACAAGAATACGATTATTAACCCAAAAATGATTTCGGAATTGATTTTAAAGCAAAAAGAGGTAATTGTCGTAACGCCGCAAGTGAGTACAAGTGTATTTTATAATAATGGAAAATCGCAAATTTCGGGTTTGTCTGTTGGTATTAAGCCTAATGAGGCTAACTTGATGTATGATATAAAATCTTTTATGGTGGAAGGAAATTTTGACCTGCTCAATGCGAATACAAATGGCATTGTGATTGGGAGTGGCATTGCCGAAAAAATGAATTTGACTGTCAATGATAATCTTAATTTGAGTTCGTCAAAAGGGGTAAACCGTACTTTTAAAATTATTGGCATTTTCAAAACCAATAATTCTATTACAGACAAAAGCAAATCTTATATTCATATTGCAGCTGCACAAGAATTATTAAAAGAAGGAAATTCCTACATTACAGATATTAACGTAAACATTACAGACCCCGAAAATGCGGAAGAAGTGGCAAAAAAACTTTCTATACTCACAGGTTATAAGGCAGAAGGTTGGAAACAAGCCAATGAAACCTTAATGGCTGCTAATAAAATGCGAAAGATTGTAATTACTTTTGTTTCTCTTACTATTCTGTTGGTGGCAGGTTTTGGAATTTATAATATTTTGAATATGACAGTTTCGCAAAAAATCAATGACATTGCTATTCTCAAAGCTATGGGTTTTAAGGGAAAAGATGTTATTAGGATTTTTGTTACCCAAGCTATTTCTATTGGTTGTATGGGGGTAATTGGTGGGGTAATTATGGCTACAATTTTGATTACGATTTTGAAAAAAGTGTATGTTGGCGGTGATATTGGCTATTTTCCTATTGATTATGAACCTACCAAGTTTGTGCAGGGCATTGTAATTGGTTTGTTTATTACGTTTTTTGCAGGGTATATTCCCGCAAAAAAAGCTGCTGATGTTGACCCTGTGAGTATTTTAAGAAAATAAGACAACTATTTTTATACGTTGGCAATGGTCGAAGACCTTGACAATCGTATAAAAATATTACCATTCAAAAAACAAAGATTATGACTATTTTAGAAACCCAAAATATAGACAAATATTTTTACGACCCTACGGAATTTCAGGTATTGAGAAAAATATCTTTTGACGTAAAAAAAGGCGAATTTCTAACCATGATAGGCAAATCTGGTAGCGGAAAATCTACTTTGCTTTACATTCTTTCTACAATGGACACAGATTATAAAGGCAAATTAATCATTGATAACCAAACAATGACAGGTTTAAGCACTGATAAATTAGCTGAAATTCGCAATGAAAAAATCGGCTTTGTGTTTCAATTTCATTACCTATTGCCCGAATTTTCTTGCTTACAAAATGTGATGATTCCAGCCTTAAAATTGGGGAAATTACCCGAAAAAGAAATTGAGGAAAGAGCCTATAAAAAATTAGAAATTTTGGGTTTGCAAGACCAAGCCCTAAAACCTGCAAGTAAACTTTCTGGCGGACAACAGCAACGTGTGGCTATTGCAAGGGCATTAATCAATGAACCGTTGATTATTATGGGAGATGAACCCACAGGGAATTTGGATAGCAAAAATACAAATATTGTCTTTGATATTTTTCAAGACCTCTGCCGAACTTATGGACAAACTATTATTGCAGTAACCCATGATGATGATTTTGCTGGCAAAAGTGATAGGATTATAGAAATGAAAGACGGGGAGGTTTTGAGAAAATAAAGAGCATAAGTTGCTGGAAAATACAAAAACCTTGTGCAATATGTTACTAAATTTTTCAACTTTCCAAGTTTTAAAAGGCTTGCAAAGTTGAAAATGATAGATTTTTTGCATCAAAATTTTT
>JBIKRY010000442.1:0-2705 GCA_044348925.1 Bernardetiaceae bacterium | reverse complement strand
AAAAATTTTGATGCAAAAAATCTATCATTTTCAACTTTGCAAGCCTTTTAAAACTTGGAAAGTTGAAAAATTTAGTAACATATTGCACAAGGTTTTTGTATTTTCCAGCAACTTATGCTCTTTATTTCCTCAAAACCTCCCCATCTTTCATCTCAATAATCCTATCACTTTTGCCAGCAAAATCTTCGTCGTGAGTTACCGCAATAATAGTTTGTCCATAATTTCGGCAGAGTTCTTGAAAAATATCAAAAACAATATTTGTATTTTTGCTATCCAAATTCCCTGTGGGTTCATCTCCCATAATAATCAACGGTTCATTAATCAATGCCCTTGCAATAGCCACACGTTGTTGTTGTCCGCCAGAAAGTTTGCTTGCAGGTTTTAGAGCTTGGTCTTGCAAACCCAAAATTTCTAATTTTTTGTAGGCTCTTTCCTCTATTTCTTTTTCCTGTAATTTCCCCAATTTTAAGGCTGGAATCATCACATTTTGTAAGCAAGAAAATTCGGGCAATAGGTAATGAAATTGAAACACAAAGCCAATTTTTTCATTACGGATTTCGGCTAATTTATCAGTGCTTAAACCTGTCATTGTTTGATTATCAATGATTAATTTGCCTTTGTAATCTGTGTCCATTGTCGAAAGTACATAAAGCAAAGTAGATTTTCCGCTACCAGATTTGCCTATCATCGTTAGAAATTCGCCTTTTTTTACGTCAAAAGATATTTTTTTTAATACCTGAAATTCCGTAGGGTCGTAAAAATATTTGTCTATATTTTGGGTTTCTAAAATAGTCATTTTGTTGCTTTTTTTGAGTGGTAATATTTTTATACGATTGTCAAGGTCTTCGACCATTGCCAACGTATAAAAATAGTTGTCTTATTTTCTTAAAATACTTACAGGGTCAACATCAGCAGCTTTTTTTGCGGGAATATACCCTGCTAAAAACGTAATAAACAAACCAATTGCAATGCCCTGCACAAATTTTGTAGGTTCATAATCAATCGGAAAATAGCCAATATCACCACCTACATACACTCTTTTCAAAATCGTAATCACAATAATTGCCATAATTACCCCACCAATTACGCCCATAAAACCAATAGAAACAGCTTGTGTAACAAAAATTCGGATAACATCTTTTCCCTTAAAACCCATAGCTTTAAGAATAGCAATGTCATTGATTTTTTGCGAAACTGTCATATTCAAAATGTTATAAATTCCAAAAGCTGCCACCAAAAGAATGGTAAAAGAAACAAAAGTAATTACAATTTTTCTAATTTTATTAGCTGCCATAAAGGTTTCATTTGCTTGTTTCCAACCTTCTGCCTTATAACCTGTAAGTATGGAAAGTTTTTTTGCTACTTCTTCTGCATTTTCGGGGTCTGCAATGTTTACGTTAATGTCTGTAATGTAGGAATTTCCTTCTTTTAATAATTCTTGTGCGGCTGCAAGATTAATGTAAGATTTGCTTTTGTCAATCGCAGAATTATTGGTTTTGAAAATTCCTATAACTTTAAAAGTACGGTTTACACCTTTTGACGAACTAATATTAAGGTTATCATTGACTGTCAAATTCATTTTTTCTGCAATGCCACTGCCAATAATAATTCCATTCACATTGGCTTTTAACAAGTCAAAATTTCCTTCCACCATAAAAGATTTTATGTCATACATCAAGTTAGCTTCGTTAGGCTTGATACCAACAGAAAGTCCCGAAATTTGCGATTTCCCATTGTTGTAAAACACACTTGTACTCACTTGCGGAGTTACCACAATTACCTCTTTTTGCTTCAAAATTAATTCCGAAATCATTTTTGGGTTAATAATCGTATTATTGTTTGGAACTACTTTTGGGTTGATTATCAGGTATTTATCTGAACTATTTTTGACCAATACCTTGCTAATTTCGTCATCTTTGTAGATACGAATATGCGAAGTAGATTTGAAAATAGAAGAACTTGCACTTCTGTCAAAACCCACCAACATACTATTCATAAAAATATAAATAGACATTCCTAACAACACACCCAAGACTGCAACCGCCGTAAGTTTTTTGTTTGAAAAAAGATAGGTACTTGCTATTTTTGTGTTAATATTCATCTTTTTTAAGGTTTTAAAGGTAATAAAATTGTATTTTTATCAATACCTTCCAGCACTTCTACATAATCTGTTGAAATAATCCCTGTTTTAATAATTACGTTTTGGTCTTTGCCTTTGACATTTATTTTATTGCCAAAACCTACATAATTACGAGGTATTAAAAGGGCATTTTTCTTCTCTCCAACAAGAATATTTGCCTCTAATTGAGTTCCAAAAAAAGACAACTGCAATAGTTTTTCAAAACTCACTTTGCAAATAAAAGACTGCGATTTTTCATCAAAAGCCGAAAGAATTTCAGAAATTTTGCCATCATAAACCACATTTTTATCCGTATTCAGTTGCACAAAAACAGCTTGACCAATTTTGATTTTTGCAATATTATTTTCATCAATATTCAAAACAGCTTCTACTTTTTGGGCATTGGCAAGCGTAGCAATGACATCACCTTTGCGAACATAATCACCGTTTGTTTTCAATTTTTTAATCACAGTTCCTGTTTCTGGCACAATAACGTGATTATAATTTTGCAAAATTTGGCTATTTTTTACTTGGCTTTGTGCCGTAATATTTTGTTGCTTTGCTTGTTGCAATATTTGGGCATATT
>JBIKRY010000166.1:0-10133 GCA_044348925.1 Bernardetiaceae bacterium | reverse complement strand
ATGGCTTGTCATTTTAGAATAGCTGCCGATAATGCCAAATTTGGACAACCTGAAGTAAATTTAGGATTACTACCTGGTTATGGAGGCACACAACGCCTTGCACAGTTGATAGGCAAAGGACGAGCATTAGAATTATTGATGACCGCAGATACGATTTCTGCCGAAAAAGCATTGTCTTTAGGTTTGGTAAATTATGTGGTAAGTCAAGCAGAATTATTGCCAAAAACTATAGAAATATTGCAAAAAATATGTACTAAAGCTCCTATTGCGATTGGTGCTGTGGTAGAATCTTTGAATGCAATGTATGCAGGAAAAGATGGATATGCTGAAGAAGCCAAACAATTTGGGCTTTGTTTTACTACTGAAGACTTCAAAGAAGGTACTACTGCCTTTGTAGAAAAACGCAAAGCAGTATTTGTAGGAAAATAAATCATTTTAAAAAATTACCTAAAACACATAAAAAAAACCTTTTTCATTGCTGAAAAAGGTTTTTTTTATAAGCATTATTTACTACTATTTGTTTACAGGAGTTGCCACAAATAATCCAGGGAATGGATTTGGAACATTTTTATTTGCACTAACTTCTGCTTGTGGATATAAGAAACGTTGAGGAAACTGTGTACCTTTATTTGGTGTTACAGGTACTCTTACATCTGTTTCTTTCAATGTACGTCTAACATCATTAAAGCCTTCTATCTGCCCAATAAAAGTAACATATCTTTCTTCTAAAATCTCACGCAACAAAGCTCTATCTGCTGCAATAGAAGGAGTAGGATTTTCTATACCACCAGCTTGAAAATCTGCTGTTGTATAAGCTGCATACATTGGTGTTCCCCAATCTGCACTTAAATACCCACCACTATTCATATAAGCACGGTGTGCATTTAAAGATGCCAAAGCACCTGCTGTATCTCCTCCTCTTGCTGCTGCTTCTGCTAAAATCAAGTTATTTTCTTCGAAAGTAATCAAAGGAAAACTTGTATCTCCACCAAACATACCTGTAGCACCCCAACCATCAAATACGCAATACGCATTAGGCTCATAATAGCCATTATCTGTCATATACACATAACCTAATCTTGCAGCCTCATCTGTTTTTGCATTTCCTCTTTTTTCTAATAAAGTTGGAGCAAAGGCACCATCTGCAGTCATGTAACCTGGACGGTTATATTGCAAAAAGTCGTAATAGGTATTAAAGTTAGAGCCAAATACAGGTCCATGTGTACCCATCATATTATCTGCAGGTTTTTGGATACCTAATTTTGCTACTGCTAATGCTTTTGCATATTCTTTAGTATGCATATAATAGCGTGCTTTTAATGTATAGGCAGCTGCAATCCATTTAGCCTTATTCCCTTGATAATAAATATCACTTATACCAGGCGAGGTAACTGCTGAAACTACCCCTGCAGTCAAATCTGCAATAGCACCATCAAGTAATGCTTGTAAAGCTGTATAAACTTGTAGTTGACTATCATACTTAGGCATAGGAAATTTTACCAAATCTACTGCTTCTGTATTAGGTACATCACCCCAAAGGGCTGTTGCTGTACCAAGTGCATGTGCTTCTATAACTTTTGCAATACCAAGCATTAATCTGTTATTTGTTTTCGTAGCATTACTTTGTATAGTGCGTGCTTGTTTTACTACAAAAGGATAAATTGGAGACCAAGCATTATCAAAATCACCAGCAGTTGTATTATATTCATATAAACTGATATATTGACGGTCTGAGCCTGTAAAATAACCGCACCACATACCTGCTAAACGTGCTATTTCTCCTTCATGCAACTGAATATTTGCTAATTGAGTGCCTGTTAAAATCGGATTAGATGAGGCACCTGTCGGTAAATTGGGACTAATATCAAGTCCTTCAACCATTCTCTGACACCCAGAGATTAAAACTACTGAAGCCAATATGGCTGTATATTTTTTTATATTTTTTAACATAGTTAAGACATTTTAATTTGTGTAAAAATTTGTAGAATAATCCTAAAATTATTCTACAAGTTTAAAAATACTAATAGTTTATTCTTATTGTGAATAAATAAGAACGGGTTGAAGGATTGTTAAAATATTCCAAACCTCTACCATTAGAAGCACCTGTCAAGTTAGTTTCTGGGTCAATACCAACTAATGGTGTCCACAACAATAAGTTACGACCTGTTGCAGTAAATTCAATAGATTGTAATTTAGTTAATTTACGGAAACCTTCAGAACGTAGTACATAACTCAAAGATACTTCTCTTAAACGTGTCCATGACGCATCATATACAAATTGTTCTGATACTGGACCAAAACCACCACCTGTACTAGTGTACCATTCTTGAGTTAAAGCCACAGGACCTGCACCAAAATCTTGAATATTGCCACGGAATGGAGTATTTGCTGGAATAACAGCACCATTGTATTTTTTCAATGGAACACTTGAAACTTGTTCATTTCCTACATCTACGTGTGTACCAAAGTTATATAAAATACCTCTTGTACCACTCCACATTTGACCACCTTGCATAGTTTCAATTACAAAAGAGAAAGTTAAATTTTTCCATGCGAAAGAGTTTACTAAACCACCTCTCCATGATGGATTTGGGTCTCCAATAATACCTTCTTTATCAGCAACAGTTGGGAAACCATTGGCATCAGTAATCATTTTACCAGATTCATCTCTTGCAAATTTACCACCCCACAATACGCCAACTGCTTGACCTACTACAGCTCTTGAAGAAGAACCTTCAAAACCATTTAAGAATAATGATTCTGTTCTTTCTAAACGAGTAATTTTATTGCGGTTTGTGTTAATATTTGCATTAACAGTCCATTTAAAATCTCCTTTTGTCAAAACATCTGCACCAATTTCAACTTCTAAACCTTTATTTTCCAAATCAGCAGCATTTAAATATTGTTGATTGAAACCTGATGATGGAGGAATAGCTACATTGAATAAGGCATCAACTGTTGTATTTTGATAGTAAGTAGCTGATAAGCGAAGTTTATTACCTATAAAACGTAAATCTGTACCTATTTCAAATTCTGTTTTACGTTCTGGTTTTACAGCAGGATTACCTGCAACATTGCTTTCAACAAAACTGCCCCTACCATATACGCCTGCATCTAAAGCAGAACCCCAACCATCAGTAAAATTAGCTGGTATATAATAAGTTCTTGTACGGTAAGGACGTGGTCTAACACCTACTGAACCATAACTTGCTCTTAATTTACCAAAAGAAAGAATATTATTATCTTTCAAAGCAGCTAATTGCGTGAATTGCCATGCAAGGTCAGCAGATGGGTAAAAGAATAATTTATCTGATAAAGGTCCAAAAGTAGAAGCTGTTTCTGCACGACCTGTAGCATTAAAAAAGAACATACCTTTGTAAGCTGCTCCAAAAGTAGCATAACCTGCTGTTGATCTTACAGTAGTTGTTTCATTAAAAGGTGCTCTATTTTCTGTTTTGGCGTTGTTAAGATTAATAGGACCAGTAGGAACAATAAAAGTAGTATATGTAACTCCAATATCATCAGTCAAAATATTGTTATAGTTAAAACCAAGTAAACCATTCAAAGTTAAATCTTCATTGATTTCTTTGTTTAATCTTGCCATTACATCTAAGTTTACTTGTGTTTCGCCTAAATTTTCAATAGTTGCTGAACCATTAATACCTGGATTAGAAGAACGTGTAGGAAAATATGTTACCTGACGGTCTTTATAAGTATCCAAACCTGCTCTTGCTACTAATTCTACCCATTCTAAAGGTTTTACACCAAGTTCAAAACTACCAATAAATCTTTCTACTTCTGAAGTATTAGGTTGGTTTTTTGCAGTCCAGTTAGGGTTATTATATACTGGACTTGGATTTGCACCTAAGTAGTTGCGATAAGAACGTTGAGCATTTATTTCTGCTTCATTAGCCTCACCTCTTGGGTAATAAGTACCTTGGTAGGTTGTATTATCAAAATCAGCTGGAGTTCTTAACAAACCTAACATTAAACCTGCAGTGTTAGAACCTTTTTGAGTACGGTTAGAATATACATTTACATAAGTAGCTGTTGAACTAACTCTTACATTCTTACCAAAATTTTTATCCACATTTAAACGGAAAGTTCCACGTCTGTAATCAGAATTACCTTGGATAATCCCTTTTTGATTTAAGTCAGAAGCACTAAAAAAGAAAGAACCTCCATTTTTATCTGCACCACTTATAGAAAGATTGTTATCATAAAAATAACCTGTTCCAAAAATTTGGTCCCAGTTAGAGTTAGTGTAAGTATCTCTCGAATTCTTTTTAGTAATAGGATAATATTTTTTACCATCTGAGCCCACAAATACTGCACCAGAAGTATTTAATTCATCAGCACCACCTGCACGAGTTGAGATTTTATCACCCCAGTTCCAGCCACTCGGTGGGTTACTTGAAAATATACCATTTCTACCTGCACCATAGTTAGTTTGTAAAGGTGTGCGTACATTTACTTCATCAACAGAAATACTTGACTTAAATGATACGTTAATTTTGTCATTTGCTAAACCTTTTTTAGTAGTAATAACAATAACGCCATTTGCTGCACGTGAACCCCACAAAGCTGCTGCTGAAGCACCTTTCAATACTTGTATTGAAGCAATATCTTCTGGATTCAAGTCATTCATACGAGATTGTTGGGTTACACTACCTGTACCACTACCATCACCAGTTTCAATACTAGAGTTAGAAATAGGAATACCGTCAATAACCGTTAAAGGTTGTAAGTTACCAGTGATTGTACTTTGTCCACGAATTTGGATATAAGAGCCAGCACCTGGGTCGCCAGAACTACGAATAATCGTAACCCCTGCTGCTTTACCGGCCATGCCATTGATTAATCCTGTTTCACCAGCACGAGTAACGTCTGCTGTTTTAATTACGGCATTTGATGAGCCTTGTTTATCTCGGTCTTCTTTGAAACCTAAAGCCGTTACAACTACTTCGCCAATTTCGGTAGCTTCGCTTGCCATGCTAATGTCTATCGAGCTACGTGTGCCAATCTCAACTTCTTGAGTAGCCATACCAATAAAAGAGAATACCAAAGTTTTGGCATCTCCACTTACAGAGAGTTTATACATACCCTCTATATCTGTTTGGGTACCAACTGTAGTACCTTTTACCATTACAGTAACACCTGGTAATGGTGTTCCATCGTCTTTCGAGGTTACTTTCCCCGAAATAGTTTTGTCTTGTGCATAAGCTACAGTAACACTAAGCAACAGACAAATAAGGACAAAACTATTTATCAATAGTCGTTTCATCATAATTTGTGAAGGTTATTAAAAAAAGGTTAAAAATTGTTAGTTTTAGTAACTCCCAAAAGTACATATTAAATTAAAATTAACAAATTTTTTATTTTTTTTTACGCTATTTATCGTGTTAAAAAATAATTTTAACAGTTTTCTACTAAATTTAAGCAATGAACAATCATAATTTTATAGGTTTTTATGTAACTTTATTTTTGTATAATAATTTGAGTTTCCAATTTTTTATCTATACTTTTGACTATAACTAAAAACGTATGTACCAAAAAAATATATTTATATTTGTTATTTTATTGTTTACTACAAATATATTAGCACAGACAAAAATAGACTCCACTAACACAGACAAAAACACTCCTAAAACAGTCAAATGGTATTTTTACACAGGTATTGGAGGCGTATCTTACATGGGAGATTTGGAAAATAGCTATGCAAGATGGGGCGGAATGTTTCATATTGGCGTACAAACCTATCACAAAAGGCGAATAAATCCTCGATTTGAGGCTTTTTATGGTACTATTTCGGGGCAAAATTCCTTATATACTTTTGCAAACGAAAATCCAAATAAATTTTTTCAAACACATTTATTTGGAATAAATGCAAATATCCAACTTACTATCTTACAAAAAAAGACCTATTCTATCTATCTAAGTCAAGGTTTAGGCATGGCAGGTTTTACGGTCTATGACAAAAATGGGGCAGATTTGGCAACACAAGCCAAAACAAGGGCTTTAGGCGAAGTAATACCAAGTACTACATTATTTTTGCCTACTAATATTGGTGGAATGGTGTTTTTTCAAAACCAATTTGGTTTGGGAATAGAAATAGGTTTGCTCAATACAATGACAGACTATTTGGACAATATCGCAAAATTTGGAACAAATACAGGGAATGACAATGTCATGCGAATGAAATTTTCATTTTATGCACCTATTTATAGGAAAAAATAACAAAACTTACCAAACAGTACAAATGTATGAAAAATCTCTTTATTATCGGTTTATTGCTATGTAATTACCTATTACATACACAAACATTAAGCCCATTACAAAAAACACGCATAGATTCGGCACAAAAAGTAATGGAAAAATTGGCTATTCAAAAAGGCAAGTTTGATACTGCCTATGCCCGTAGTATGCACAATACGGCTTTGTTATACCAAGAGTTTGGCGATATATCTAATGCCGAAACTTTGTTGTATGAAGAAATGGAAGTATATACCATGCAGGGTGCAAATATGAAAGGACAACGTACAAAGCCTTATTTAGAAGCCAAATTACACTTAGCTATGATGTATTTTAAAGGCGTAAGATTTAGTGAGGCTATAGAAATCTATAAAGAAACTTTGGATTTGAGCAAATATATGATGGGCGAAGATAGCGAATTATTTATCCAACAATTACTACTATTGACAAATGCCTATCACAAAACAGGTTTTTATACCGAAGCTAATGCTCGTCTGGAAGAGGTAAACAAAATATATGCTACCTACAACTTAATGGATAGAATAGACTATGTAACTGTAGTGCTAAAAACAGCCGAAATTATGACAGATGTAAAACTATATGTAGATACGGCAGAACTTTTGGAAACTACTATCGACAATATTGACAAAAATAGATACAGACCCTACAAAAATTGTTCAGCAAAAGACATAAAAATAAACTTGCAATTGGCTTTGGCAAAGGTATATCGTCTGGATAGAAAATTTGTAAAAGCCGAGAACTTGTATAGATTGGTATTAAAAGATAGAAAAGAAACTTCAGAAGAATATATCGAAACTTTAGAAGGTTTGGCAATTACCTTACAAAAGCAAAAAAAATATACAGAGGCTATTAGCCTATTTGAAAGACAAAAAAATCATTGCAACAAAAAATTTGGCGAAAATTCTATCCAAACTGCTTTTGCAAACATAAATTTAGCAGATTTTTTTGCTATCCAAGAAAAACTAAGCGAAGCACAAAACCATTACAACAAAGCTATTGAAATTTTCAAAAGCAATAAAGAAGGCGAAGAAGATGCAAATTATGCTTTAGTTTTGAGTAAATTGGGGAATTTATATGATGGAATGTATTTGTTTCAAAATGCTATAGAACCTTATCAACAATGTTTAGCAATCAGAAGGGCAACTTTAGGCGAAGAAAGTACCGAATACTTGGAAACTCTCAACGACTTGGCAACGGTTTATACCAAATTGCGACTCTACGAAAAAGCCGAACCCTATTACAGAGAATATATTACTACGCTAAATGCACAAATTATTAGCCGTTTCCCAGCCTTGAATGATGCCGAAAAAGCTGCCTATTATGGTAGTAATAAACCGTATTTTGAAAATTTTATGCGATATGCCATAGACAGGTCAGGTGCAAATCCCTATACAAGCATAGCAAATTCACAAAAATCACAGAAAATAGTCGGAGATTTGTACAATTTGCAACTATCTACCAAAGCTATTTTGTTGAGTGCAAGCTCCAGTGTAAGAAATAGAATTTTGTCCAGCAAAGATACGGCACTCATCAATACCTACAAAAAATGGGTTTCTTACAAAGAACAAATTGCACAATATAAAACCTTCAAAAAAACAGAATTACAACAACAAGGTATTAATTTGGATAGTTTGGAAAAAAGTTCTAACAATTTAGAAAGAAACTTGGTATTACAATCTACTGCATTTGCAAAAAATGCTAATTTGACTATAACTCTTCCTACATGGCAAGATGTACAAAAAGAATTACGAGAAGGCGAAGCAGCCATCGAGATTATTAGCCTACCCTACCGCCAAGATACGACTATCTATATTGCTTTGATTGTAAAAAAACAAACACAAGAACAACCCGAAGTAGTAGTTTTGGGAAAAGGAAAAGAAATGGAAACTGTTTTTCTAAAATTTTACCGAAATGGTATCAAGTACAAATTGATAGATAAAGAATCCTATAACCGTTATTGGAAACCTATTGCCGAAAAATTGGAAGGTATCTCAAAAGTATATGTGTCGCCTGATGGGGCATTTCACCAAGTAAATTTGAATACACTTTGGAACACCAACACCGAAAAATACCTGCTCGATGAAACAAATATTACCTTACTTACCAATACAAAAGACATTTTGGAACATAATATTGTAGATATTGCAAAATCCTTGACAGATTTACAAAAAGATACGCCAAAACCTATTGCCGTTTTAATAGGACGACCATATTATCATTTAATTAATCCGCCTGAACACCCTCTTACAAATAGAGTACGTGGCGGTACAATGGACTTGATGCGTGGGGTAAGTTTTGTAGATTTGTTGGGTACAGAAAGAGAAATTGTACAAATAGATTCTACCTTAAAATCTATCCAATTTGAAACCAGAGTATTTACCAAAGAAAAAGCAAATGAATTACTTATCAAAAATTTGGATAATATACTTATTGGTCGTCAAAGCCCAACCATTTTGCATATTGCAACACACGGATTTTTCCTAAATAATTCAGATAATTTAACAGACCCTATGCTGAGGTCAGGAATTGCATTGGCAGGAATTAACGACTATTTGGAAACAGGCAACAAATGGCAGGGAGAAGATGGTATCTTAAAAGCCTCCGAATTGATGTTACGAGATTTATCACAGACCGAAATTGTCGGGGTATCAGCTTGCGAAACAGGTTTGGGAGATATAAAAAATGGCGAAGGGGTATATGGTTTACAACGTGCATTAAAAGTAGCTGGTGCAAAAGCAATTATTATGTCCTTATGGAAAGTAGATGATACTGCAACGCAGTTATTAATGTCGAGCTTTTATGATGCCTATAAAACAATGAACAAACGCGAGGCTTTCAAAACTGCCCAACAAAGACTGAAAGAAACCTATAAACAACCTTTTTATTGGGGGGCTTTTGTAATGGTAGGAGAATAAAGTGCAGAAATTATGCATGACAAATCATACATCATGTATCTATAGGTAAATGTAAATTGTATAATAGTAGTGCGCAGCTTGAGCTACGCACTACTATTATACAATTACCTTAACCCCTAACAACATTACATCATCAAGTTGTTTATAATTAAAATGACTTATCCAATCTTCAAAAAAGTCATTAAAAAATATCTTTTGTTGGTCATACGATTTATGATGATTTTCCATAAGTAGTTGTCTATATTTGTTAGACATTAATTTTCTACGTTCTTTGCCACCAATTTGGTCTATAAAACCATCAGAACTCATATAAAGACAAAATTCTTGGTCAAGTTTGAAATTTTGTACTGTGTGTTGCAAATTAGTTTGTCTAATAATACGTCCACCAATAGATTTTTTGTCGGCTTTTAATTCTGTTAATAAATAATTTTTTGCTTTTAAGACTAAAGATGGTGCAATTCTGTATCTTCCTCCTTATTTTGAAAAGACATTGGAAACAAAAGAATGATTTTGTTTGTTGCTCGATGCTTTGAGTTTTCTAAGGATTATGTCTTTTATATTGAGTATCTCTTATTTCTAAAATACTTTTATATTTTTCTTCACTAAATCTAATATGAACAGACCATAACTTAGTTTGAGTTTTATTTAGCATATCTAAATCATTGTCAGGATTTATGATAAAACCTTCAAAAACTATTCTTCTTGTGTGTGAACCTCCACTTTTTGTACGTAATTCTAATCTTGGAAATTCTTGTTTTATTATGTTATATTTTTGCTCATTATAATTACCTTGTTTGTCTGCTCTATAATTGTAACTGTGATTTTGAGTACAATAATAAACTAATAAGTATTAAGAATAAATTATTTGACATTATTTTGTACCTTAGCCCCCAAAAAACTATGGGTAGAGTTTTAACCATTATTTTGACCTCAGAGCAGGAAGAA
>JBIKRY010000165.1:0-10139 GCA_044348925.1 Bernardetiaceae bacterium | reverse complement strand
ATTTTATTTATTAACCTAATAAAATACTATTTCTAATAAACTTTCTTATCTTTGCCGCACATTAGATAAATGTACCCTACGCCTTAGCGTTGCGGTTAAACAATTTTCACATTTTAAAGAATACAACAATGAAAAAAACACTTTTAGGGCTATTGGCTACTGCCATGCTCATCACTGCTTGCCAAAAAGAAGCAGCAGCACCCACAAACGAAGCACTTGCAGTGCCTAAATGCTTGGAAGGAGAATACATCTCGGAAGGTATAACAGGAATGTTGTTTGTCAAAGTTACTAATGCTAAAATCGGTACTACTTGGACACCAAAATCTAATTGTGAAAATTATAGTAGTGACGGCAATTATTTTAATGTCAAAGGACAGACTTTTGAAAATGTGATAGGGCTAAGTAATGGCGTTAAATTGTTTGGAGATACTTATAAAGGTACACAAGTATTGTTTGGAGGCACTAAATTATATTTTACTATAGACTCAGCTAATATTGGAAATACATTAGCTTGTTTTCCTGGAGGTACTGTTATACCACAAGTAGAAATATGTACCCCTTATCCTGCAAAAGAATTTAGGTTTTGCATCAAAACAATTTCCACAACCAAATGCAAATAAATCTTATGAAAAAAACTTTAATTTTTCTTTTAATAGCTTTCGTAGCTATGAATATGGCGTATAGCCAAACATTTTATTTATTAACCTAATAAAATACTATTTCTAATAAACTTTCTTATCTTTGCCGCACATTAGATAAATGTACCCTACGCCTTAGCGTTGCGGTTAAACAATTTTCACATTTTAAAGAATACAACCATGAAAAAAACACTTTTAGGGCTATTGGCTACTGCCATGCTCATCACTGCTTGCCAAAAAGAAGCAGCAGCACCCACAAACGAAGCTACTCCTGTGCCGAAATGCTTGGAAGGAGAAATTCTTACAACAAGCAGAAATTACGGTTTTATAATTAGAGTAACTAATGCTAAAATAGGTGCTTCTTGGAAACCGACTTCAGATTGTAGTGGTAACACTTATAATGGCGAAATAGTAGATTTTAAAAATAAAACCTTTGAAAATGTCATAGAATTAGCTAATGGCAGTAAAGTTTTTTTTGAAAATAACCCAGGTATAAAAATAAATGGCACAGGTTCTAAATTATACTTTACTATAGATTCTGCAAGTATTGGTAATGCAACTTATTGCTCAACGACACAAGCAGCAGTGACACCAGAGCTTTGGTGCTATCCAGAGCCATTAACTAAATTTTGTGCAAAAACTATTTCCACCACTAAATGTAACTAAACCATGAAAAAAATTTTAAACATAGTATGTTTATTTTTATTTGCTCTACCTCTTTATAGCCAAGATATTTCCTATATACAAGGTAACACAAAGGTCGATTTACAGATAGGCAATACAGGTTATTTGTTAGAAATTAACAATTCAGCTAAAGCTATTGTTATACAACAGGCTTATAAACAGCAACTAAATATTAATTCAGAAACAATACAAGTAGGACAGCAATATTTTTTACAAATAAATGAAGGAAATCCTGCATCTGTAACTGCGTTTTTACAAAACTATCAAACTGATGTAATAGCTATAAGCCCTTTATTTTTATGGAAAAATGACAAAAAACCTGTTTATTTTACGGGCGAAATCATATCAACGCCACAAAATGGTGTTACAAGTGAGCAAATTTTAGCTTTATTTGAAAATGGTGAAATAGTTTTGCAAAGCACTTCTCCATACAATAGTTTTGTATTTAAGGTAAAAAACTATGCTAATCTCATAGCTATTCAAAATTGCATACAACAAAGTAATTTAGTTTTATGGTCTTATCCAAACCATAAGGCAGATATTTCTTTGCAGAGTGTAGAAGGTAGTCAAGACCCTCGCTATTTTGAACAAACTTACTTAAACTACATAAAAGCACCTGAAGCATGGCGTTTGACAACCACATGTGGCAGTCCTGTTAGAGTAGCTGTTTTAGATGGTGGTGTGCCTTATCCTATTAAACAAGCCACCACAGGTATTATTGGCGAATCATTTCACCCCGATATGATAGACAAAGTAGTACAAGGATATACAACAGTTTCTAATTCTTTAGCTTTATTAGGAAATCCTATGCCTTACAACGGTATTTCATTAACAAATGCAGAACGACATGGACAGTTTTGTGCAGGTTTCATTGCAGCTAATCATAATAATGGAGAAGGAATTAAAGGTGTAGCACCTAATTCAGTAATTGTGCCTGTCAATATTTTTGCTAATACAACAACCATGCTTGATTTAGCAAGAGGTATAGATTGGGCTTGGAATGAAGGACAAGCAGATATATTAAGTAATTCTTGGGATACCAAAAGAATAGGAGTAGGTAATCCTGATATTATTTCAGCCATTACAAGGGCAAGAACAGAAGGCAGAAAAAGAAAAGGTTGTTTGGTGGTATTTTCTTCTGGTAATTCAAGAAATTATCCAACACCAAGCGAAGACCAAGATGGTGATTTTGTCCATTTCCCTGCAAATGTAGATGGAGTACTTGCAGTGGGTGCTTTAAATTCTGATGGTACAACAGTATGGAACAATAGTTGTATTAGTAGAACCAATGAATTAGATTTAGTAGCAGTTGGAGTGGATGTTATAACTACAAATAGACAGCCTAACCCAAATCCAAGCCTAAATGGATTTTATACCCGAGTAACAGGTACATCTTTTTCTGCTCCACAGGTTGCAGGAGTTGCTGCTATGTTGCTGGGTGCTAAATCAAGCCTTACAGAAATAGAATTAGGAAATATTTTAACGAATACTGCCCAAAGATTAGAGACTACTCCAAATGGTTATAGTCAATTTTGGGGTAATGGTATTGTTCATGCTCGTAGGGCTATGGAACAAGTTGTAACTGCTCCTTTATTGCTTAATCGTACAGATGATGATGATTTTCAAACATGGTTAGACAAGCAAGTTACCCGCAGTAGTAGCAGTAGCTGCACACCTACGGTTACATTTACGATGAGTGATGCCTTGTTTGCTTTAGGTACATGTACATGGGAACTTAGCGGTGGCATACAGGTATCTGCCACCAACACAGGAAAAACCTTTGAGGAAGAGGTACAGGCACTGTAACATTAAAATTGCCTTTGCAAATCAATTCAGAAAATAGCTGTATTTTTGAAACCAAACAAAGTTTTACGACAGGTTATCCGCCTGCACCCTCCGTATATAGCACTACAATTTGTGTTGGGGAAGAAAAAACTTTGACTATTCCGCTTTCAGGTGGTGCTCTTTCTTATGCTTGGGAATATTATAGTGGCAATGGAAGTTTTACAGTAGTAAATACAGTTCCATCAGGTACACAAATTACGGTAGTTGGTCATGCAGTTGGTAGTCTTGTTCTTAAAAGAACCTCTACCAATGCCTGTGGAAGTAATGTAGATTATGTAACCATTAGAATAGCACCTTGCGGAGAGCCATGCTTACAAACATATAGTATATTCCCAAACCCTGCCCAAAATACCTTATATATTTCTGCAATAAGCGTCGATAGGATAAAACCACCCTTACCTTGTCGTTTATATGGTATAGGTTTTAGCTTTAAATTGGTTAATATTTTTGGGCAAGTTGTGCGAGAAGGAACTTTAGAAAATCCAGAATTAGCTATCCATTTAGCTACTTTGCCAGCTTCGGTCTATTATTTACATATTGCCGAATATGGGCAGATTGTTTATAGTCAGCAAGTTATGCTAGAAAAATAAAACAAGATTTTGGTACAATTTGTAATAAATTATGATATTTGTTTATATTTTTATAAAAATATAAAGAATGTAAGTTGCATAGTATAAAACGTAGTCTAATTTTTAGTCTACAATGCTATTCAACTAAGGAATTTTGTTTTGCCTTGTAAGGTGTATAAAAGTATAAAATAACCATTTCCCATAAAATTTTGCAGTGTAGATGCTAAACAAATGCAAAATATAGCACCTACACTGCAAAAATATTGGGTATTATTTTGTTGCTGATATACAACTTTTACAAGGTAAAAACGCAATTTATAATTATTTTTCAGCTTAATGGCCTGGGTAAAGTAGCTAATTTTACCTACTAATTTAAACCGTAAACACTATGAATAGTTTAATTATTGATGATGACCCTTTGACAAGAGAATTTATTAGTGAATATATTAGGCGAACAGATTTTGTCAAATTAGTTGCAAGTTGTCAGAGTGGCGTAGAAGCCATCAATTTTATAGAAGAAAATGATAATATTGACTTGTTGTTTTTGGATATTGAAATGCCCGAAATGTCTGGTTTAGAATTATTAAAAGTGCTAAAATACCCAATTCCTACTATTTTAATTACTTCACAAAAAGAATATGCTTTAGAATCCTACGACTATGGCGTGGTAGATTATATCATAAAACCTGTAGAATATGTCCGTTTTATCAAGGCAGTTCGCAAAGTACAGGAGCAGCATTGGCGAACAGAAAAACTAAAAGATTCGGTAGAATATGTATTTGTGAAGGTAAATAGCAATTTGATAAAGATTTTTATTCGAGATATTTTATACATCGAAGCATTGGCAGATTATGTATTGATACATACCAAAGACCACCAATACATTTTCCTTAGTACCATGAAGGCATTAGTGCATCGTTTGCCATCGTCTTTTATTAGAATTCACCGTTCTTATATTGTAAATAGTCGTAATATAGATTATATAGAAGATACTGCTGTAGTTATTAACAAAAAAATACTAACTATCAGCAATACCTATAAAGCAGAATTTTATGAACATTTGCATCTTTTGTAAAAAAAGTTTCTGATAAAACATTGTTTTTTTAGAATAAATAACTGTTAATCAACAAGTTAGCTTAAATAGTTAAAGTTTTATTATCTATCTATTTTTTAGCAATATAAGCAATGCAAGTAAAAACAAATACAAGTGTAGCCAATAGCACCGTTTCCCAAACAAGTAATTTTTTCTTTGGGAAACTTTTTTTTATACTTTTATTGAGTTCTCTTTTATTTACGACCTTGTTTGCTATTTGGAAAACAGAAGGTAAAACTATTTTGAGTTTGGGCTTGCTACTTTTTTTCTTGTTGCATAAACACCTACACTTTTCTATTCGTCAAAATTATACCACATACAAACTTAAAATATTACTTTCTTGCATTTTTCTTATAGTATGTATCATTCCAAATGCACTAACTATATGTAGCTTTGAGCAAAAATTTATGTATTATATACCTACACAAGACCTTGTGGGTTATAGCAATTATGTAAAAATGCTTTTGGAAACAGGGCAGGAAAATTATAATGGATTTTCGGCAAATTATTTTGATAACTATTTTCATGGCGTATCTCCTTACCATTTTTATGAATTTTGGTTAGCTGCTTTTATTTGCCAACTTACTGGTTTTCAAGCACTTATTGCATATTGGATTGTAGTATATCCGTTTTTTTATTTTTTGACTTTCTGCGGTTTTATGGCAGTCATCGAAACCTATCACTTGCGAACAACAAATAAACAACTTTGCTTTGATGCTTTATTTTCTTTTTTGTTGCTTTTTGTAGGTGCAATTTATTTTCCGCTATATGCTCTTATTCCTTATTTAGATAGTATTTTTTATTTGCATAACAACACAATTCTTACATACGGATTGATAGAGCCTTTTTTGTTAGCAAGTTTTATTTTATATCGACAAAAAAAATATTATTTGGCTTGGTTTTTCCTTTTATTACTTCCCATATTTTCTATTACTACTTGGGTTGGAGTTTTTGCATTGCTACTTTTCCTTTGTATTACAAAACCAGAACAAGGAAAAATAATCAAAAAATTAATATACAGTTTTATTTTACTAACTATATTAATAATTCTGTTTTATTATTTTTTTGGCACACAAAATAAAGCTACATTTTCTTGGCAGGAATTACTACCTATTTTTGCTTGGCAGACAATGGATTGGCGTAGTTTCTATAGTTTTTTAGGAAAAAGTTTTTTACTTGTTTTTGGCTTGTATCTATCCAAAACTGTAGTAGCCTATTTTCCATTTGTTTCTTTATGTTTGTTGTATCTCAAGAAAAATAGAATTAGTCAAAAAATTAATTTTCGTTATCTATTGGGACTTAGTAGTTTAATTTTTGTTCCAATAAGTGCAATGTTTCTCTTATTCTTACATCATGATTCTTCGCAAGTATTTCGCAATTTTTTGTTTCCTTTATGCAATATAGCCATTGCAATTTGTTTGATACAACATAGCAAACAGCTATTTGCAAGACAAAACTATTTGTTCATTAGTTGCTTAATATTGCTTGTTTATCAAATTGGATTTAGTATTTATTTTAGAATTTCGCAAATACAAGAAAGACAAATATATAGTTTGGAATATCTCCAAAAAATTGAAACCATTGCAAAAACGGAATTAAGCGGCAAATTTGGTGCTTTTATCTACGGAAAATCATTTTATACAGATGATTTATTCTCCAAAGTAGTTCGTCATCAACTTCCTGCGGGTTATTTGGCAGTAATTCCTTTTTTTCATAGCATTGTAAATATAGAAATATTTAGTATTCCTATGAGTAAAAACCCAAATTATACAATTTTTGAAAACCGTTTTAGACAAAACAGTGAGTTTTTCCAATTTGTAAAACGGCAAAAACACGCAAAAACTTTCCAAAATATTACACAAAGCCAAATAGATTTTATTGTGCAAAATCAGATAGGATTTTTGATTATTGGCAAAAATATTACATTACCCAAAAACTATCTTCCCCTTATCAAAAAAGAAATTATAGACCAACAAAGCGGAGAGAAATTTCTGATTTTACACCACAAATAGACAAAATTTATAGGCTTTGAAATGGTAAAAATACCAACATTCCTGCCTGAATTTCGCCATTAAAATCTTCTATAAGTTTTGCTAATTTCTCATTTTTATAATATTTTCTTGCAATGGAAAATGCAGTATCCCCATTTTTGGCAATATGTACCCCTTTTACAGGAATGATATATGCTTTTTCGCCATTAATTTCGGCTAATTTAATAGCTTTTTCACTTTTGATATTAAATTTTTTTGCAATACTTGCTATTTCTTGTTTGGTATTTTTTTCACGATACAAACCATAAATTTTGTAGCTTTGTGTGCTGGCAAAACTTACCATTCGTAGAGAATCTGCTATTTGTAAGGCTTGTAAATCGGCTTGTAATTTTTCGATTTTAGACTCTAATTCTTCTACTTTTTCTGTATTTGCACCTGCAAAACTTGTATTTTCTTCCTCTTTTGCTGCTTCCTCAAGTGCCTTATCTACTACAATAGTATTATCATTTTGTAGATTTTTTGTATTTTTATTATCTATTTTTGTGATTGGCTCGGTAATATTTGTCTGTGCTAAAGCCAATTTTTTTTCCCATTCCGATTTATTGATAAGAAATAAAGCAATAATAAATACCGAAATACTAAAAACAGAAATTACAGTAATAATTGTAGATTTGTTGATGGTATTGTCTGTTAGTTCTTCTTTATCAAGATTTTGTTCTGTCTGTTTGTGCATAATTGTAAAAATAAAATGGTAGATTGAGCTTGCAATTTAGTATTTTTATCCAATTTTAAATATTTTTTTACAAATTTGCTTATCTTTTTCTGTCCATAAAATTTCGGTTTCTTCTATTTTTTTGCTGTAAAAATAATTTAGTTTTTCAAAAAAAATATTAAATATTTGAGCATATATTTCCAAATTTTTGCTAATATCTTGGAAATCTACAGGCAAAGCAGCTGCATATTGCTCACAAAAATTTACCCAAAAAGTATTATTGCTTAGCAACATTGGCACTCGAAAATAGATATATTCATAAAATTTGGTAGGAATTCGATGGATATTGCTTGGATTGATTTGGTAAGGTACTAAAGCAATATCTGCCTTTGCAATAGCCTCCAAAATATGTTGATGGGCAACAGGTTTTTGGGTAGAAATTTGCCAAGAAATATACGAAATATTTTTGCTAAGTGCTTGTAATTCAGCATAATAACTCGGATTAGAACAAAAACCTATTAAAATTAATTGAACAGATATAGTGGGATATTGCTCGACAAATTGCTTTACAAAAATAATAGCTTCTTTGCTACCATAACTCTGCGAAATAGTTCCCGAATGAATAAAAATAAGGGAGTTTTTTGGTTTTTCGGTCTTATTTTTCGGGCTAATGTTGGTAAATTCTTTAGGAATTGCAAATTTATTTTCTAAAATAATATAATTTTTTTGCACAAATTCTAATTCTGTGGCATAACATTTTTCTGCTAAAATAAATATATCCACAAAAAAACTACAAATATTTTCAACTATACGCACCGCAAAAGCCAATAAAAACCGCAAATATATTGGATACGTATTTTGGTAGGCAATATTTTGAAAATAATTTTCCATTACATCATATACTAATTTCACTTTCCTACGAGCAAAAAGTTTGTAAAAAATTGCAAAAGGCAACAATTCAAAGGTATTTACCAGCAACATCGTAGGCTTGATTTTGTAGATAAGTTGCAAAAATCGGAAACCATAGCCAAGTCTTTGTATGGACAAACGGCTAAATTTTGCGATTGGATAAAAGTAAATTTGGTCATTTGCACAGATTTGCTCAATATTTTCGGGTTTTGTACTTTCTGCACCAATAAGGTGGATTTGGGCATCTCCCACGCAAGACAACGCCAATTTTTTATACATACGCACATCTTGCACCGATTTTAAAACAGAAGCAAACACATATTTGTTACATAAATTTGCAGGCATAGATTACATAATTTTATGTACTAATCACTTTTTTTGGTAAATTTACCAAAAAAAATTGTTTTCAATAGCTACATTACGCATAATATATGAACTTTACCATCTTTTTGAACTTAACTTTTGCCAAATATTTTGTAATTGCTTTGCATTTTTTTGGCTTAGTTTTTATGTGTTGGTCTCCTACAAAAGATTTTTTTGTAGCTTTGACTCCGCTAAACTTAATTATTTCTGCTATTTTGCTTATTTATCACCAAGAGCAAAAAACAAGTTTTTTTTATTTATTTGCCTGTTTTTGTGCTTTTTTTGGATATTTTGTAGAAGTCATAGGCGTACATACAGGTTTGATTTTTGGCGAATATTGCTATGGCATTACATTAGGATTTCAAATATGGAAAGTACCATTATTAATTGGAGTAAATTGGGCAGTGTTAATCATAGCCTCTGCTGCTATTGCCGAAAATCTCTTAGCAAAAACGAATAACAAATTTAATAAAATTAGTAAATCTATTTTAGGTGCTGTTTTAATGACAGGTTTAGATTACCTTATAGAACCCATTGCCATGTATTTAGATTTTTGGCAATGGAAAAACAATAGTGTTCCCTTACAAAATTATGTGGCTTGGTTTTTTATTGCTTGTTTATTACATAGCATATACCAATATACAAACCTAAAAAAACAAAATAAATTAGCTATTACGTTGTTTATTGCACAAGTTTTATTTTTTGGAGTTTATAATTTAGTAAAATAATGTGAACTACAGATTAAAATTCTACTAATGTAAGTTGCGTAGCAACTGTATATTCGCCTTTAGGCGGGGCTGCCTAAGCGAATGAAATGTAAGGATAAAAACGAACTTGGTTATAAATTCACAAATTTTGAGAAATAATTACTATTTTTATTTCAATTTACCAGACCCATTCGCTTAGGCAGCCCCGCCTAAAGGCGAATATACGGTATCCGTAGTTCACGTTATTTAACACAAATTTTTCTATTTATAACGGGCTTTTTAACCTTACTTCTATTGTTTTGTATAGGAATGTGTGAACTGCATCTTTATAGTAATTTATATGAAGACGAGTATTTTGGGCAACAATGGGTTGTTTTTATTATGCTTTGCAACATAACTTTACAAGTTTTGCTACACATTATTTTATTTAAGTAAAAGTAAATAATTAATTGACATTTTTTTCAGTCTAAATCCTTGATTTTCAATTACTTATAGTTATTTTTATTATGAAATAAATTTTTCTTTTTACTTATTACTAACACTTTTAATTATTTTTCAAGTAAAAATGTAGTATATTTGCATACAACATTTGTGTGTTTATTTGCACTAACTACTGCTATTTTTTGGG
>JBIKRY010000441.1:0-2721 GCA_044348925.1 Bernardetiaceae bacterium | reverse complement strand
TGATGTTACAGTTTGCAAAATCTGAATAATTATTTTTATATTAAGTTAGGAATTGTAATTTATATTATTTTTATTTGGAAAATGGTAATTAAACAGTAGCAAGTATTCACCCAAGCAATAACTATGAAATTTGAAAATAATTCAAATAACAGCTTTAAAAAATTATTCAATAGTCTGTTAGCCCAAAATGGCATCGATTTGGCAACCATTGCCCCTAACCATTGTACACAAAATACGGATAATACTATTTTGGATATTGTAAAACAGGCAAATGAATTAGCTTCGGGCAATACACAAGATAGCACACAAACAAATCAGACAACAGGCTGGCAAAAATTCCAAAAAATTCGTATGGTTTCTATTTTGGAGAAATTAGGAAAATTAGATGACAAAAAAATATTCGATAAAATTTACGAATATCATTTACCAATTACAGAACTTAGTTTGACATTTGAAAAGGATAAAGATAACGTAATTAAAACAGAAACTTTTTTTCCACAAAAAGTAGCAAACACAGCAGCACAAGATTATACAAAACTTTGGGAAGGTTTTACAAAAGAAGTAAAGCAAATAGTAGCTTTTACAGATTTTAAGGTTTTTGCCGAAACTCTGCTCAATCTATTGCACAAATACGCCATTACCGTACCCAGCAGCACACATACAAGCCTGCAAGACATCAGTTTATACGACCATATAAAAGTTGCCACCGCTATATCGGTTTGTTTGTATGATTATGCCCAAGAAGCACCCAACAAAGAGGATAATCAAGAGAATAAGAAAGCAGACAAACCTTTTATGTTAATTGGTGCAGATATTTCGGGTATTCAGTCATTTTTATACGATATTATCAGCAGCAAAGCAGCCAAAAACCTAAAAGGCAGGTCGTTTTATTTGCAACTTTTAACGGATAGTATTGTAGAAAAAGTAATTTCTGAGTTGAAATTATTTAGTGCCAATGTGATTTATGCTTCGGGTGGAAATTTCTTTGTACTTGCACCCAATACAGACACTGTTAAGAAACAATTAGACGCATTAGAGAAAGAAATAACGGATAAGTTATTTGCAGAACATAAAACAACTTTAGGTTTTATTATGGATTTTGTGGAAATTAGTAAAGCCGAAATTACAGGAAATACTCTTGGGAAAACTTGGCAAAGTCTGTATGATAAATTAGATGTGAAGAAAAAGCAGAAAAATAAATTGCAGATGTTAAGTAATGAAAAATTACTTACTGCTAAAAATGGTTATGATTTCTTTTTTACTCCGTCAGAAATTGGAGGAATTGCACCAAGAGATATGATTAGTAATGAAGAACTTGATATAAATAATGCAAATAAAAAAGGCGAAATTCTGTTTTTTGATGAAGAAAGCAAAGACATAAATGATGATGCAACATTAGCACAAATTAATGCAGGTGAAAATCTACTTAGTAAAAACACACACGAGCAAATTCGTTTGGGCGAAGTGCTAAAAAATGTTGTTTATCATATTAGTTCGCAAAAATCATTATCAGAAATATTAAACGTATATGAGTTTAATCCTTGTAATTTGGGTATTTATCATTATTTTATAGCAAAAGAAGACTTTTTTAAAAACGATTTGAAGAGTGCTATCAATCAAGAAAAAACTAAAATTAGTGTAATTAATGATTTGGATTTTATTGTAAATTTCAATAATACTTCATCTAATTTTAACTTTTATGGTGGCAATAAATTTCCAAAAATTAAAGTAAAAATAAAACAAAAGTACGAAAAAACAATAGCCAAAACTTTTTCAGAAATGGCAGGAATGAAAGAAAAAGAAGTAAGTTATATTGAGGAATTTTTAGAACCTGATTTGAAAAAACTTGCTATTTTGCGAATGGACGTAGATAATTTAGGAAGTTTGTTTAAAGATGGTTTTAATATAGAGAAAACGCAAGAGAAAGACGAAAACGGCAGAAATATTTATAAAAGCATTGCAACATTTTCACGTTTAGCATCTTTAAGTCGCAATTTGGATTATTTTTTCAAAGGTTTTTTGAATGTGATTTGGAACTCAAAAGCTGATTATAAAAATTATACACAAATTATTTATTCGGGTGGTGATGATTTGTTTATTGTGGGTCGTTGGAATTGTATTATAGATTTTGCAGAAGACATACAAACACACTTTGCAGAATGGACTTGTAACAATGAAGAAATTGGTATTTCAGGCGGAATTACCGTTGTTACTCCAAAATTTCCGATAAGTAAGGCTGCAGAATTATGCGAAATTGACGAGAAATTAGCCAAGAATCATAAAATTTCAGAGAGCATAGAAAAAAATGCAATTACCTTATTTGGTGTGCCTTTGCATTGGAAATATGAATTTCCAATAGTGAAGAAATTGAAAAACAGGTTAGTTGCAATGGACATGCCAAAATCTATTTTAATGAAAATTCAGGCTTTTTATCAACAAGCACAGGAAGAACAGAAGAAAAACAAAACGCAAACTTGGCGTTGGCAAATGGCATATAATTTTGCAAGAGCAGCCACACAATATAAAAATAACATAGATTTACTTGAGTTGCTCTCCGAAATTAAAATAGACATCATTGCTGATACTGTAAATAAAAACAAGGTTGTTAAAAAACATGACTATTTCACCTTGCTAAACTTGGCTGCACGTTGGGCAGAATTTGAGTTAAGAAGTCAAAAATAAAAAACTTAAACTTTGGAGAACTATGAGTTATAAAAGAAA
>JBIKRY010000440.1:0-2729 GCA_044348925.1 Bernardetiaceae bacterium | reverse complement strand
CAAACGTGCTGCTAATTCTACCGCCAAAGCACTTTTTCCTATTTTGGTTATATCAAGTGGAGTAGTTTCGGGACTTGTTTTGGTGGTAGTTTTGCCTGTTTTGTCGGGAGTTTTGGTTTTATCAGGCGTTTTTGTTTTGTCTGTTTTTGCTGTAGTATTTGGGTTTAGTTCATTTTGCAAAGCTGTTTCGGTTAATAAAATAGCTTTGTCATAATCTTTTAAAGCCTCTGCAAATTTGCTTAAACTTTTGTAGGTTAATGCTCGGTTGTAATAGGTTTGTGGATTATTGCCATCTAATTTTAGAGCTTGGTTAAAATCTAGTAATGCTTGGTCGGGCATTCCTGCTAATCTTTTTGCACCTGCCCTTTCTATCCAATAATTGAGATTGTTCGGTGTTTTGATAAGCAAGGCATCATAATCTTTGATAGCTAAATCATATTTTTTTACTTTTTTCAAGCAATTTGCTCTACTTGCCAATGCAAAAGTATTATCGGGTTCGATGGCAAGTAATTTATTCAAATCTACTACTGCCAACTCAAATTTTTCTTGCATCAATCGAATAGCTATTCTATTGGCTAAAGCATCAAGTAATTTAGGATTTATGCTAATAGCCTCGCTATAATCAATCAATGCTCCTGCAAAATCTCCCATATCTTGCTTAGTTAGTCCACGTTGAAAAAACGCATTTGCATCTCTGGTATTAGCTTTTACATAGGCGGTCAAATCTTCGACAGATTCTGCAAACATCATGGCATTTCGGCGTAAAATTCCTCTTGCTAAGACCGCAGGCATAAAATTTTTGCGAATACTCAACACTTTGTCATAATCTTCCAAAGCCTTTTCATATTTTTTGGAAGCCTCTGCTATTTTTGCACGATTAAAATAGACCATTTCGTTATTTGGTTCTAATTTAATGTATTCGTTATAACTTTTTAATGCTTTTGGATACTCTTTCAAATTAAAATAGCAATTACCAACATTAAAATAATAGGTTGCTTGGTATTTTTTGCTGGTTGTTAAGGCTTTTTGGTAATCTTTGATAGCCTCTTCGTATCTGCCTAATTTTTCCAGAGTTGCCCCACGATTATTATATGCTCCACCAAGTTTATCACTCATTGCAATAGCTTGGTTGTAAAATTTTAGGGCTTCCTCATATTTCCCTTCTTGAAAAGCCTGCACCCCTTTTTGGAAAATAGGCTCGGCTCGTTTTATTTCTTCTTTCTGTGCAAAGCAGTTGGAGAGAGAAAAACCAAAGAATACAAATACTAAAACGACTAATTGAATGATTTTCATACGTTATGTTTTAAATTTTATTGCAAAAAAAAGATATTGTAACTCAAAAACCAATAACAAAAACAGTTATTTATATATATTTGCTGATTTAAAACAAAAAACGACTACTATGTTCAAATTTTTGCATACCTATTTTGTGTTACCAACTTGTAAAGTAGTAATGCAACTCACCAAACCAAAGCAAAATATAGCTGAAAATATAGAAGAAGGTTTGCTAAAAGTAGAAAATAAATTTTTTCAACTATCTGTAAAACAACGAGTTAGCATACTTAGCACAGGGTTTGCGGTAGTATATGTAGGAGGTTTGGGGTTGTTAAGTTTTTTGTGGTATCGGCAACAAAGACGCAGCCGTTTTCATTTTTTTGATGACAATCCCGAATGGCAACAAATGGACAAGTTTGGGCATGCCTATACATCTTTTTATCTAAGTGATTTAGTGTATAAAATGTTATGTTATGGTGGTTTGGACAAAAAAAATGCTTTGCAATATAGTGCTTGGTCGGGAGCTTTGTTGATGACACCCATAGAAATTTTAGACGGATTTTCTGATGGTTATGGGGCAAGTTGGGGAGATGAATTAGCTAATTTTGCTGGTTCTGCGTTTTTTTTGTGGCAACAAAAACAGTTTGGCGAAATACGACTACAACCGCAATTTTTCTTTAGACCGACAGAATTTGCCAAACTTCGCCCACAATTATTAGGCAAAAATTTGGCAGAACAATGGCTAAAAGATTATAACGGGCAGATTTATTGGCTTAAAATGGAAAATAAGTTTTTTTCACCAATGCTTGGTTATGGAGCAGGAAATATGATTTATGGCAGACCAGAACAAAATATTGCTGCGGGTTTTGTGCCATATAGAGAGTTGTATGTGGGAATAGAGGTAGATTATTGGCTAATTGCCCAAAAAATATTGCCCGAAATTACAGAAAATAAATTACCCAAAAATACATTTTTACAAAAAATTACCCAATTTGCAAAAATGATACAAGCTACAAAACTTACAAAAATGGGGAAACTAATTGCCAAACCTACTATTTGGTGGAAAAAAAAGTTTTAAGTTCTCAAACAGAAAATATTTTTCTACCTTTGTGGCATGAATAAAACAATAACTTATTTGGAAACTTTGCCTATTATGGAGGCATTTTATACCTTACAAGGCGAAGGATATTATCAAGGCAATGCTGCATATTTTATTCGATTGGGAGGTTGTGATGTGGGCTGTGTGTGGTGTGATGTAAAAGAATCTTGGGACGCAAAAATGCACCCCCAACAAACTATAGAGCAAATAGTAGCTCAAGCCTGCAATTATTCGGCTCGTTTGGCAGTAATTACAGGCGGAGAACCATTAATGTATGATTTGGAAAAACTAACAGATGCCCTAAAACAACAGGGTTTTCAAACCAATATCGAAACATCGGGGGCTTATAAACTAT
>JBIKRY010000439.1:0-2733 GCA_044348925.1 Bernardetiaceae bacterium | reverse complement strand
ATTGCCAATAATACCCGACACAGCAACGTATTTCCATTTGTCTAAAGGTATTTTTCGAAAAACAAAAATCGTAAAGGGTGCAAAAATAAGACTTGCAATTAACATACGAATAGCACCAACTTGCCCCGCCGAAAAGACAAGTAAACTATTTTTGATGAGGATAAAAGAACTACCCCAAATCAGAGATAATGCAGCAATAAGTACCCATGATAAGGTAGTATTTTGTATTTTCATAAAAAAGAATGGATTAAAATAGGATAAAAGTTTGTAAAAATCTATAAAACAGAAAAAGATGCAATTTATAAAAAATTACATCTTTCTTGGTAAAAATAGAGATTATTAGCTTGTGTAACAAAAAACTTTACGACATGTATTCTCCCTTAATCTAATTGTTTTCTTTCCAATTTTTCCATTCTGGATTCTAATAGGTTTATTCTTGTTTCCAAATCTTCATCTAACTCGGCAGAACCTAAATTTGCAGACAGACGATAATTTACTTTCCATAGTTCCTGAATTTCTTGTGCATGCAAAGAAAAAGGTTTGTGAAATTTGTTATCCGATACAAATACAATACTTTGTTTGCTTTGTAGTTGGTTTTTGATACGTTTTACTTGCAAGCCTTTTTCCGAAACTACCACAAATACTTCGCCGTCATTCAAATACTCCCAATCTGTAGTTTCACAGAGAGAGCAAATTACCAAATCTCCATCATATAAAGTTGGTTGCATACTATCTCCACTCACTTGCAGAGCATAAGATTGTGTACCTTTTCTAAAATTGGAAGGCAGATTTAAGGTATCTAATTGCTCAAAATATTCTTGTGTTTGATGTCCAGTCAAATAATTTGCTGCTGCTTTTCGATTAATAACAGGCACTACTAAGTTTCCTTTAGTATCTTGTGTGCTAATAATGACTTGAAACGGATTTTTTTTCTTGTCTGTTTTTACCATTTCGCCACTGCCTGTGATAAGCCAGTCGATATTTACTTGTGGATATTTTTCTAAAATTTTTGACATTACCTCAAACCCTGGTTTGCTTTGTTGCTTGCCTGTGGTATAATTATTGATAACTGCAGGTTTTACTTGGATAGACTCTGCAAACCGTTTTTCGTTGCCATTGGCAAGATGCTCAATGAGCATGGTTAATCTTTCACTAACTAAATTTCCCATAATGATACGATTTTAGGCAAATATAAGTAATTATGTATGATATTACCAAATATTATTACATAATTATTTAAAAAAATTGTAAAAAAATATTTTTATTTTGCATATACAAAAAAATATTTTTCTACAAATTTATAATTACTTGATAATCAATTAGTTAGCTTGTAATATTTTATTTCATCTACTTTCTTTACTCTATTTTGTACTTGCATAGTTTAGATACATAATCTATATCTATACTATATTTACAAGTCTAATGATAAAACAACAAGTTTTACTTAATTTATATTGATATTTTATAAAATAAATCAATAATATGATTTACAATATCTGTGGCTACTTCTTGTTTGCTTTTTAGAGGAAAATTTGTGAGGGTGTTTTTTTCAATAATGGTAATTTTATTGGTATCATGTCCAAATCCTGCACCTTGGTCTTGCAAAGAATTGAGTATAATCATATCCAAATTTTTGCGAACAAGTTTGCTTTGTGCATTTGCTATTTCGTCATTGGTTTCTAATGCAAATCCTATGTGTAATTGGGTAGGTTTGCGAATTTTGCCTACTGCTGCTGCAATATCTTTGGTTTTTACTAATTCAATAGTTAATGTATCTTCACTTTTTTTTATTTTGATGGGAGATTTTTCTTTTGGCGTATAATCTGCGACTGCCGCTGCATGAATAATTATTTGTTTGTTTTCCAAGTTATTCATTACTTCGTTATACATATCTTCGGCACTAATTGCCGTAATGCGTGTTACATTTTCAGGAATTGGCAGGCTTACTACGCCACTAATTAAGGTTACTATTGCTCCTCTTTTTGCCAATTCTTCGGCTATTGCATAGCCCATTTTTCCTGTCGAATGATTGCTAATAAATCGTACAGGGTCTATTGCCTCACGTGTTCCACCTGCGGTAAGTAATATATGTATGTTTGCTAAGTTTTGCATAATTTTAGTAGCTATATTAGAAAGAATGCCAATGTTTTAGTTTTCTTAGTTCTGTAATGGTTTTTGTTCCTAATTTGATAAATGGTTTTTCAATTCCATAGTATAAAATAGTAGCAAATAAAATACTACAAACTGTCCATAAGCCATATCGTACAATAATATGGGTTAGATAATAGCTACCAATCATTTGATTAAGTGTAGGAAAATATAAATTTTCTATAATATCTAAACATATTAGCCAATGTCCAATATAAATTCCGTATGAAATATTGCCTAAAAATAATAAAATTGGTTTTTCTAAAAATTTTTGTGCTTTTTCCGAACAGATAATAAAAATAATAATCATTGCCGAGCCAAAACCTGTAGCCAAAAAACCTAATGTAGTATGAGGAAGTAGAGAATTGGGTTTACGAATAGCTATGAAATAAAATTGGTCTGCCGAACATAAAACAAATGCAAGAGCATACAAAGCATATCTATATGGATACCACTTTGATTGTTGCCAAAGTGTAGGGCTTAGTTTATGAAAATTTTTGGCTATCCAAATTCCCAAAATAAAATGTATCACACCAACGCCAATCGTAGAAAACAACAACAAAGCTATTCCTAAAAAAGCAACAT
>JBIKRY010000164.1:0-10237 GCA_044348925.1 Bernardetiaceae bacterium | reverse complement strand
CTTTTTTAGGGATAAAACTTTTGGACATAAAATATTAACTTGCTTTAAATCATAGAAATATCAAAAATTGACCATTGAATTGCCAAAGTGGGAATTGCTGAAAGTCTATGCTACAGAATTTAATAATCTATAATGATATTTAAAATTTTTATGCTTATCAATAAAAAAAACAATAAACTTTCTAATTCTTTGAGATGTAGAAAGTTTATTGTTTTGCTACTTATATTTACACAAAATTAGAAATTACTACTATTTGTTTAAAATAATTATTTTTTTTGACTTGCTTTAAACAAAGTTTGTTTTTCTTCTGTGGTTAAGGAATCATAGCCATAAGCCGATATTTTGTCTAAAAGTGCATCTATTTCGTCTTGACTTGGTACGCCGCCTTTGCCACTATATCCTTCAGAACGGGAGGCTTTGCTTGCACCTCCTGCGGTTGCTTTTTGTTTTACTTTGATTTTGGGTTTTCCACTGAATATATTTTTAATGCCATTTAAAACTATCCATAAAGGTCTGCCCAAATCTTGCCCTTTTTGCAATCTTTGGATATAGATATAGCCTAACAATGCACCTCCCAAATATGCAACGCTGGAGCCTGCATCACCACCTGCCAAACCAATAAAAGCCAAAAATACATAAATTGCTACTACATATTTGAGTTGTACGGGTCCAATGAACAACAAATGTAAAGTTAAATTAGGTACAAGGGTAGCTGCACCAACTGCAATAGCATAAATACTTGCCCTCGCACCTGCCACGCCTATTTCACTGCTAATAGCATTAAGTGTAGGAATAGAATTTAATAAGATAATATAACAAATTCCCCCAACAATTCCCCCATAAACATACAAAGAAATAAGTTTTGCATTGCCTAAATATTCATCTACAATCCGCCCAAACCAATACAAACCCAACATTCCAAAAAGAATATCAAAAAAATCTTTGTGGGTAAAAAAATACGTAAATAATGTCCAAGGACGAAACAAAAATTCCATAATTGGAGCTGGAATAAACAAGGCTTTTTGCACAAATTCGTATAAAGGGGCATAATTGAAAAGTGCCGCAAATACCCAAACAATATTGAGTAAGACAAACACAATTACATTAAGCACAATCAACTGTACTAAACCATTATTAGGCTTTGTCCAAGTATATTTTAGGTCATCAACAAAAGTTTTCATAAAAAGACTGTTTTATTCCACTAATTTAAACTGTTATTTTGAAAAATAAGTTACTATTTAGATATTTTTTTATGATTTTTTAATAACTTTGTAAAAATACAAATTTTATAGAATTAATAGAAAAATATTGAAAATTATTACAAAATGTAGTGTAATCTGTATTAGCATCGATGCCACAGTTTCTACACTCTCTATGTTATTTATCAAACTAATCAAAAATATTCTACAGTGACACTTATCAAATCAATTTCGGGAATTCGCGGAACTATTGGCGGCAAAGTAGGTGAGGCACTCACTCCTTTAGACATAGTTAAATTTAGTTCTGCCTATAGTGCTTGGATTTTGGCACAAGGGATTAACAAAAAAGTAATTGTTGGCAGAGATGCAAGGCTTTCGGGAGATATGATGACAAAATTGGTTGTTGCAACTTTGCAGGGTATGGGAATTGATGTGATAAATTTGGGTTTATCTACCACGCCAACTGTAGAAATTGCAGTTACTGCCGAAAATGCTGCGGGTGGTATTATCCTCACTGCAAGCCACAATCCCGCACAATGGAATGCACTCAAATTACTCAATCATCGAGGCGAATTTATCTCTGAACAAGACGGACAATGGATATTGCAAGCTGCTGAAAATCAAAATTTTAGCTATGTAAATGTATCTAATTTAGGTACTTACAAAGAAGATAATACCTATATTCAAAAACATATTGCAATGATTTTGAACTTGCCTTTGGTAGATGTGAAGGCTATTCAAGCACGAAATTTTAAAATCATTGTAGATGCGGTAAATTCTACAGGCGGAATAGCTGTGCCAATGCTTTTGAAGGCATTAGGGGTAGAAAAAATTACGAAACTTTTTTGTGAGCCTACAGGGCATTTTCCACACAATCCTGAACCTTTGCCCGAACATTTAAGCCATATTATTAGCCGAATGGAATCGCAGGATTTTGATTTGGGAATAGTGGTTGACCCTGATGTGGATAGATTGGCGTTTGTCTGTGAAGATGGTAGTCCTTTTGGCGAGGAATATACGCTGGTAGCTATTGCAGATTATGTATTGCAAAAACAACAGGGCAATACGGTTTCTAATCTTTCCTCGACCAGAGCATTGCGTGATGTTACCAATAAATGGAAAGGAAATTATTTTGCAGCAGCAGTAGGCGAAGTAAATGTGGTAACAAAAATGAAAGAGGTAAAGGCAGTAATTGGTGGCGAAGGAAACGGAGGAGTAATTTTCCCTGAACTACATTATGGACGTGATGCGTTGGTGGGCATTGCATTATTTTTGACACATTTGGCAAAGTATGGAAAATCAACAAAAATGTTGCGAATGAGTTATCCAAGTTATCATATTTCCAAAAATAAAATAGAACTAACCACAGAAATTAATGTAGATAAAATTTTGGACGGTATTGAGCAAAAATATCATCGCCAAAGCATTAATAAAATAGACGGGCTAAAAATTGATTTTGACCGTGAATGGGTACATCTCCGAAAATCAAATACAGAGCCTATCATACGAATTTATGCAGAATCTGAATCGGCTGCAACGGCAGATTATTTGGCACAAAAAATTATTTCGGACATCAAAGAACTTATTACTAAGTAATTTTACCTGTAGCAAAAATATAAATAAGCAATGTAAGTTGTGTAGTAGTACGGAACTCCAGTTCCGTACATGATTTATTGCACCAATAAAACACTTTAGACCAAAATAAATAGATTTTTATCTAAAATATACTTGTTTCTACAAATGTACGTAGCTGTAGCTACGTACTACGCAACTTAGATTAAGTGATACGACAAAATATAAATATGTACTTTTATTGTGTTGTATTACTTATTTTATATTTTGGTTTCTGTGGTTAAGTAATTGATAATCAATTATTTGAAAACGTATAATAATTTACTTCCCAAACAATATTGCACCTAAAATTTTCCCTTTCCCAAAACAAAACCCTATATTTTTTGTAGAAAAACTGTTTTTGTAGTATGTTTGGAGATTAATAAATTTTGCTAAAATCAATCCACAGAAATAAGGTAAATTTAAAATATGTAACCGTAAATTTATGCAAGATAATCATCTATTTTTTGGTAGAAAAAAAGAAATTGCACTTTTTGAGAAGTGTTTAAAATCTATTATGCCTGAAAATAAGGACAAATTAACGTATGAAAATAGTCCTAAAATTTTAAACTTTTATGGTGAATCTGGTGTAGGAAAAACGACATTAGCAACGAAATTAATAGAAATAGTAAAAGCAAGTTACCCACAATTTTACGTTATTAATCTTTGTGATGCAAAAAATAGCTTGGCACTCAGTACGCAATATTTAAAAGCTGTTACAAATTTTGTAAAAGAAAATAAATTTGCAAAAAATGAAACTCTTAGTATAATAAACTATAAAAGTGCAAAAAATGAAAGACAATTTAAAAATAATATACAAAGTGCTGCCTTTAATTTAGAAAAAATAGCTGCAATTAATCCGATTGTTTTAATAACTGATTTAGATAATATGGAGTTTTATTATTTTTTGGTAGAAACTTTTTATAATCGTATTTATGGTTATGCCGAAATTCCATCAATTATTTCTATTATTTTATCAAGAACAAGCCTACAAAAAGGTTTTGCTTTTTTTGAATTTTCAGAAACCTTATTTTCAGCAATAGAAGTAAAACCTCTTTCTTTCGAGGAAAGTAAGCTATTTTTAAATGGCTTTTTTGCACAATTTTCAGATGATTACCTAAAAAAAATATACGATTATACCAAAGGAAAGCCGAAACAATTACAGTTTTTAGTAGATTTAGTGAAAGAAAAACAAATTCCTGCCGAAACAGTTTTGAATGAATTAATCAAAAATGAAGGCAAATATTTGGCTAAACTTAAATTGAGTTTGGAGGAAAACGAAAATTTAGAACATAATATAATTGCTGTAATGACCCATAATTTGAATAATAAATTTGGGGCTTTACGTAATGATTTTGCTACATTAAGAACAATTATTGAAAAAGGAATTAAAGGAGAATTTGTCGATGAAGTGTTAAATGGTTTTTATAAAAAACTTGATGAAGCTACCAATACTTTTCACAATACTTATCGTATTTTAGAAAAAAAAACAATAAATCCAGAAATGATAAGTATCAAGGATTTTTTTAATGATTTGAAAAAGGGATATAGTAACGAAAAATTTACTATCGAAATTATTGCAGATAAAAATATAAAAGCAGAAATAGACAGAGATACAATAAAAGAACTTTTCCAAAATCTTATTCAAAATGCTCAAAATCACGGATTTACAGATGATAAGAAAAATTATAAAATTGTAATTGAAATTAGTGAAATTGAGAAGAATGAAATAAAATATATTCGTATTTTGTATAAAAATAATGGAAATGGTTTTATAAAAGGTTTTTCTTTTGAAGATTATAAAAGGTTAGCAGGAAAATCATCAGCAAGCACAGGAACAGGAATTGGAGGATATTGGATAGAAAAAGTAGTAACTTTGCACAACGGCGAATGGAATGCAATAAATTTATACGATTATTCTCACGAATTTCCTGTCGAAGATGATTCTCACGAATTTCCTGTCGAAATGGAGTTTATATTACCTCAAAAACAACTAAAAATATGATAACTCTTTTATTAATTGATGATGAAAAAATAGCTTATGCAGATAGTTTGGTTCGTAATGCCCAAATTAACGATATTAATATTATTCATTTCCAAAATTATGAAGCTGGTTTCAAAGAACTATATAATAACTTGAATATTCAAGGATTAATTTTTGATGCAAAATGTTGGCAAACGCAAGCAGAACAAGATGCTGGCATAGAACCTTCTAATAATGGGCTTGGAGAAGGGTTAAAATTATTACAGCAATATGAGCAAAATACACAAAATTATTTGCCTTTGGTCGTGAATACTGGTTATGAATTTCCCTTACAATTTTTCAAACCTCTTTTAGAACCTTTACAAGCTACCATTTTTCAGAAAGGAAAAACAAATCCCGATGATATTTTCAATAATTTGAAAAAACGTATAGAAAATTCGGTAAACTACAAATTAGAAAGACAATATGCTGATGTATTTGTTGTTTTTAAGAAAGGTTATTTAGACGCAGGTGTCGAAAATGAGTTACTTAATATTTTAGCAAATATGCACCAAACAGATATTGTTAAAATTCGAGAAAAATTAGCATCAATACGTGTTATAAGAGAAACTATTATACAAGAACTTTCTAAACATAAACCAGCTTTTAAAACACCAGAACTTATGACACAACTTTCTTCTATTTTAATCCACAAAATTGGTAGTAATTATGGAAACCATAAGCCTAAAAATAATGATATTTTGCCAAGTAAATATACTGTAATTACTTTGGCTAATGCTTTAATGGAAGTATTATTATGGTTTGAAAAAGAAATGGACACAAAATAATCTGAAATAGCAATTTCATTACTTAAAATACCAATTTCATAAACAACACATATATATCAATACAATGCTTTTTAATCCTAACGAACCTACTCCAAAAACCAAAGAAAAAGATGTTGCCGAAACACCTTTGATGAAACAATATAATGCTTTCAAAAAGAAGCACCCAACGGCAATTTTGTTGTTTCGTGTGGGTGATTTTTACGAAACTTTTGGCGAAGATGCTATCAAAGCAAGCAAAATATTAGGCATTGTGCTTACAAAAAGAGGCAATGGCGTAGGAACTTTTATCGAATTGGCAGGTTTTCCGCACCATTCTTTGGATAATTATTTGCCTAAATTGGTACGGGCAGGGCAAAGAGTGGCTATTTGTGACCAACTCGAAGACCCAAAACTCGCAAAAGGAATTGTAAAACGTGGAATTACGGAATTGGTTACCCCTGGGGTTTCTTATAATGACACTGTTTTAGATATAAAAAGTAATAATTTCTTAGCTTCCTTACATTTTGGAAAAAATGAGGTAATAGGAATTTCTTTGTTAGATATTTCGACTGGTGATTTTATGGTTACACAAGGAACATTGCCTTATATCGAAAAATTATTGCAAGGATTTAGACCTTCCGAAATTATTTATAGCAGAGCCAAAAGGCAAGAATGTGAAAGTTATTTTAACGAACAATACAATTTATTTACCGTAGAAGATTGGGTTTATCAATATGAGTATGCACACGAAAAATTGACAAAACATTTTAATACCGTAAATTTAAAAGGTTTTGGCATTGATAATCAACATAATAGCATTATTGCTGCGGGTGCAATTTTATTTTATCTCGAAAATACCGAACATCACGAAATAAAACACATTGCAACCATAAGCCGAATAGAAGAAGAAAAATATGTTTGGCTTGATAAATTTACGATTAGAAATTTAGAATTATTGTATCCGCAACAAGAAAATGGAGTTCCATTAATTGATATTCTCGACGAAACTATTACGCCAATGGGTGCAAGGTTGCTAAAAAATTGGTTGGTTTTGCCTTTAAAGTCTGTTGAAGAAATAGAAAAACGCCAAGAAATTGTGCAATATTTCTATGAAAATGAAGAAATTACAGAAAATCTTACACGACCTTTAAAAAATATTGGAGATTTGGAAAGGTTAATTTCGAAAGTTTCGGCAGGAAGAATTAATCCACGAGAAATGAACCAATTAAGACGTGCATTGCAAAATATTATTCCGATTAAAGAATTATTAAATGACAAAATTTTTGAAAATTATACATTGGATTTATGCACAGAATTACTCACTAAAATAGATGCAGAGTTATTAGACGAAGTTCCATTAGTGGCGAATCAAGGCAATTTGATACGTGAAAATGTCCACGCAGAACTTGATGAATTACGGAGAATTTCGGGTTCGGGAAAAGATTATTTAGAGAAAATTCAGCAACAAGAAGCTATGCGAACAGGTATTCCTTCGCTAAAAATCAGTTATAATAAAGTTTTTGGTTATTATTTGGAAGTGCGAAATTTGCACAAAGACAAAGTGCCAAAAGAGTGGATACGCAAGCAAACTTTATCGGGTGCAGAAAGGTATATTACGGAGGAATTGAAAATTTATGAGGAAAAAATATTGACTGCCGAAGACAAAATTGTAGCCATAGAACAGCAACTTTTTTGGGCAATGGTCGAAAAAGCAAAGGAATTTGTTGCACCCATTCAAAGAAATGCAAAAATTATAGCTCGAATTGACTGTATGTCGGGTTTTGCTACGGTGGCACGCAAAAATAACTATGCAAAACCAATTTTAAATGATAGTAAAATTATAGATATTCGTGATGGACGACACCCTGTTATTGAAAAACAGTTGGCTATTGGTGAGGATTATGTGCCAAATGATGTGTTTTTAGATGACGAAACACAGCAAATTATGATTATTACGGGTCCAAATATGGCGGGAAAATCGGCATTGTTGCGACAAACAGCATTGATAGTTTTGATGGCACAAATGGGCAGTTTTGTGCCTGCAAGTTCGGTAAATATTGGCTTGGTGGATAAGGTTTTTACGAGGGTTGGGGCATCAGATAATTTGTCAAAAGGAGAGTCGACTTTTATGGTGGAAATGACCGAAACTGCAAGTATTTTGAACAATTTGAGTGATAGAAGTTTGGTTTTGATGGACGAAATCGGCAGAGGTACAAGCACGTATGATGGTATTTCTATTGCGTGGGCTATTGTCGAATATCTGCATAATCACCCAAAATTTGCTGCAAAAACCTTGTTTGCAACACATTATCACGAACTTAACGAGTTGGCTGAGGATATGCAACGTGTGAAAAATTACAATGTTTCGGTTAGGGAATTGAATAACAAAGTGGTTTTTATGCGAAAACTCAAAGCTGGTGGTTCGGAGCATAGTTTTGGTATTCACGTAGCACAAATGGCAGGAATGCCCAACCAAATTGTCATTCGAGCAAACGAAATTATGGAACATTTGGAGCAAAATAAAGCGGAAGATTTAAACGTAAATTCGAGACTAAACGCAAACCTAAATCCAAATGGAGAATTGCCAAAAACCGCCAAAGAACAGATGAAAATTAAGGTCAAAGAAATTCCAAAAGCCTATCAAATGACTTTATTTGAATCGAAAGACCCAAATTATGAAAAGATTAAAGAAATGCTAAAAATTTTGGATATTAATACGATTTCGCCTGTTGAGGCTTTGCTGAAATTAAATGAGATTAAGGGTTTGATGAAGTAAAACAGCAAACTTACAAAGTCTTCGAGGCTTTGTAAGTTTGCTGTTTTCTATACTATCGTTGAAATTCAAATCCATCACCACTGCCTTCTATTTTCAGATAACGTAATGTTGGCATTTGCAAAAGTTTTTCTTTGGGGATTTTCCAATCACAACGATAACAACTTATCCCCAAAAACTGTAACTGAGGAAATTGTAAAATATTAATAGGAAATTTTCTATTGCCACTTTGCCAGATTTTAAGTTCACGAATATTTTTAAAAATATTCGTTTCATTAGAAAATTTAACTTCTGTATCAAAAAATTCTAAATATTTTAGACTTTTCATTTTGGCAAAGTATGAAGGAATAATGAAAATATCTTTTACATTATCCCCTTTCAATATTTTTATTGTTTCTAAATTATTCAAATATTGTATATCATCTGGTAATTTTTCAATTTCCGAATCACGTAATTCAAAATATTTTAACTTACGTAATTTGCTTATTCCTTTAGGTAATTTTCCACTACCATAAAAAATATACAATGTATCTAAATTTACAAAATTATAAATTTTTGGAGAAAAATCACTATATACATAAACAGCTAAACTATGAATTTCTTTTTTACGTTTCAACAAACTATCTATATTCGTTGTTTCTTCCTCGTTATCATTGTATCTATAACTTGTCTTTTCATCACTTTGTGAAAAGACAGCATTAGATACAAAAAATAGAACAATAGTAAAAATAAATTTTTTCATTGTATTTACAGTAGTTTATGATAAAAATTAATATTTCCTTATAAAATTAGAATAGTTTTGTACTAAGTCTAAAATTAAGAATTTTGATGAAGTAAAACGAAATAAAACTGTAAATTTGCTTAAAATGAAACGAAAAATGCTTTTTGAAACTTAACACTTGTTATGCAAAAAAATATATTATCAATATTTTTTATGATTTTTGTATGCCATGGTTGCAAAATAGTAGAAGTACAAAAATATCCTATTCATTTTACGACAGAGGATATAAGTGGCGAATATAGTTTAAATACGAGTCTTCTCATTTCAGATAGCCTTAGTATAAAAAGAGATAGCACAGAGGAATTTTGGAGTGGTTGTGTTGGAGCATATTATTATAAAGGGACAACCTTTTATGACACTCAAAAACAACTATTATCTATAACGAATATAGACGAAGAAAGTGGCGAAGCCCAAACAGCTATTTATCAGCCAATTCGGCATGACTCTTCCATTATTTTATTAAGAGTGAATAGTCCCTATACTTCAATGACAGAGCAATATAAGGAACTTGTCAGGAGTTTTAATGAAAAGCAAGGTATTGAAGGTTTTTTTATCAAAAAAACTCAAAATAGTATTTGCAAGAAACCTATATTGCCAAAAGAATATGACACATTGTTATTGAAAAAACCAATAAGTTGTCAAATTATTAAACGTATCAATGATACAACAGTGTTGCTGAATATGGGCAGTAAACAAGGTTTATATACGGAATTAACTCTGTTTAAGCAAGTTAGAACTTCTATTCGAATTGATACTTTGTGTCTAAAAGTTGGCAAAGTATATCGACAAACAGCTTTGGCAGTAGAAACAGAGGATACTCATTTTACTACTAAAATGTATAATGATTCTATCTTTTTTATTAGAAAAGGAGATACTTTAAAAAGTTATTATGAAACTCCAAGATGGTTAAATTTAGACTAAATTTTAACTACAAAACTAAGGAGAGTTTACTGCAATAAGTGATATTATTTTGTGCTAAAATAATACGATTTCGCCTGTTGAGGCTTTGCTGAAATTGAATGAGATTAAGGGGTTGATGAAGTAAAAAATTGTTTATCATTAAACTTTAAACTAGTTTTACTA
>JBIKRY010000163.1:0-10253 GCA_044348925.1 Bernardetiaceae bacterium | reverse complement strand
GTTTATGTACCTTTCTTTAAACTCATCTGTTTCTGTAATATAGTTTGGAATAGAGAAGTCTTTATCAAGAAACTTCTTAATAATATTAGCTCTAATATTCCTATTCTCTTTTCCTAAAATTTGGTTTGCTAATTCTAAACTTTGGGTATCATTGCCAAGTTTGTAATAAGCTGTGCAAACTCTTTCAGCATATTTAATTTCAGAAGGGCAAAGTTCGTATGCTTTGAAGTAATAATTATTTACCTCATTTTCAAAATTTTGCACATTATAAGGCATAGTAATAGCTTTTAAGTAATAACACTTAGCCATTAATTCGTTTTTGTGTTGTGTAGTTAAGTCTGCATCTTCAATAGCTGTTTCAATTTGCAACAATTCATTAAAAGCTGTTTGATATTTATAGTTATCAATATAGTTTTCGGCTTCACGAAGTTGTCTTTGTAAGTCTCTTTTAAGTTCCGAAACACCAAAGTTATTTACAACTGTACTGTTGATATTTTGCTGTCCTATTTCTTTATTATTAACTATATCCATATTACAAATTAAAGGTAGTATTATCGTTATTTACGGTAGAATTGATATTTTGTTGCCCTATTTTTCCATTATTATTTATTTGAATAGTAGGTGCATCACTTATTTCTACTTTTTCATTCTTTATAAACCCAGCCCTACGCAATTTCTCTAATTGTTTTTCAACAAACTGTAATTGCAAATCCTCAATACTTTTGTAAACTGTATGAAAATGTCCTAAACTATGTAGTTTATTCTGAAATAATTTAAGACTTGGTTCTTTTGTGCTTGTATCTCCAATAGGTTGTTTAAAATAAGTAAAGATAAAAGGTTTATTTGTGTCTTGAAATTGACCAAAAGCCTTTGTAAATTCTTCCTCTGTGTACATACCTACTTTGGTATAAGCAAGCAAAACAAAAATATCGCAACCCACAACAGCCTTATTATATTCATCTTGTAATTTTGTTCTTGACATTGCGTCTATATAATCTTCCCAAATGTCAAGGTGGAAAAAAATATCATAATCAGGTAGCCAAGCCTTACATTTGCGATAAATAGCTATCTCAAATTTTTCTCTCTCTTCTCGCAATTCGGAAGATGAGGCAAGGAAAATTTTAATTGTTTTCATAATTTTATATTTTTTCAGAAAAATACTATTTTTTATAGATTTAGCAAAATAAAAGGTGCCATCTTTTTAAAATATGACACCTTTTATTTTGCTAAATCTCCCTCAAATCCACCGCCACCACCCTCGAAACCCCTTGTTCAATCATTGTAACGCCATACATAATATCCGTTGCCGACATAGTCCGTTTGTTGTGCGTAACGATAATAAACTGCGAATTATCCGAAAATTTGCGAATAATATTGTTAAATTTATCCACATTCGCATCATCAAGCGGGGCATCAACCTCGTCAAAAATACAAAACGGTGCAGGGCGAAGCAAGTAAATGGAAAATAACAAAGCCGTTGCAGTCAAAGTTTTTTCGCCACCCGAAAGCTGGTTAATCGTCAAAGGACGTTTGCCTTTTGGTTTCGCCATTATCTCAATTTTACTTTCCAAAACATCATTTGCATCAGCCAAATACAAATCGCAAGTGTCATCTTCTGTAAATAAAGAACGAAAAACCACCTGAAAATTTGCCCGAATTTTCTCAAAAGCCGACAAAAATGTATCTTTTGCCACCGTATCAATTTCCGAAACCGTAGTCAAAAGCGAAGTTTTTGCACGTAATAAATCGTCTTTTTGTGCCACAATAAAATCGTGTCTTTCCTTAATTTCGTTATACGCCTCCATTGCCATCGGATTTATTGAACCAATTTTTTCTAAGGCATCTTTTGCTTTTCGCTGTTCTTCTCGCAGAAATTCCTCCGCCAATGGACTAATTTCTGCATTTTGTCGCATTTCTGCCTCCAAATCTACCTCAAACTCTACCGAAAGCCTATCTTTGACTGCCGTAACCTGCATCAGACTTTCATTCACTTTATTTTGCAATTCCATCACCAGCACATCAATTCCATCACGTTTGCGAGTTAAATCACGTAAGTTTTTTTCCGTTTCCGTAATATCTCCACGACTTGAAAAATAATCTTTTTCTGCCTCTGCCACACCTGCCTCAATACTTAGTTTTTCGTATTGCAAATTTTCGAGTTCCTCCTCCCCTACTTCATTACTATTTTCTAACTTTTCTAATTCTATTTTTGCATTCGTAATTTCTTGTTGATTTCGTGCAATTCTTTGTGTAATATTTTCGAGATTATTGCTGCGAAATTCTATTTCTTTTTGCAAATTTTCTACTTGATTTTTACTTTGATAATATGCCAAATTTTGTTGATTATAGGCATTACTTTGTTGGTTTTGCAATTCGTTTGCAGTTATTAAATTTGTATTTGCAGCACTTAAAAGTTGTTCCACAGTTTGCAATTCCAATAACAACGATTTTATCAATGGTTCATTATCAAGCATTTCATCTTTTAAGATTTGCATTTTTTCTTGCATATCTTCTTTGCGTAATTCATTGTTTTTCAACAAATTAGCTAATTGTTCTTGCTTTGTCCACACCGCAATTAAACTTTGCTGTTTTTCAGAAAGTTGTCTTTGTAAATTTGCAATATGTTTAGTTTGCGTTGCATTTTTGAGATTTGTAATAGCCAAATTTTCAGTTTGCAAGACTTCTGTTTTGGCTGAAATTTCTGTTTTTAGCTTGGCTATTTCTATTTGCAATTTCTCTAAATTCTTTGCCCGACCAATTCTTTTCCCTTCAAATACGCCAACAGAACCACCAGAAATGGTGTAAGGTTTGTAGATAATTTTACCTTTTTTTGATAGTAAAGTGAAGTTATTAAACCTTACAAGGTCTTTAAGACCTTGTAAGGTTTTTTCGTCTTCTATAATAAAAACATTTGCCAATAAAGCACTTAATAAATTTCTATATTGCTCATCAAATTCTACAATTTGTAAAGCCGAAATCATATTATCTTTATTTTCAACTACTTGATTATCAATATTTTGCAAATTTTCTAAAACAAAAAAACTTGCTTTCCCTTTTTGTTTATCACTCAATAATTCTATGGCTACAAAGGCTTCATTTTCCGTAGCCACAATATAGCAATTCATATACGGCTCTAAAAAATTCTCAATAGCCACACGATATTGCGGTTCGCAAGTCAAAATATCAGACAACAAAGGAATATTTTTGAAACTTTCGACATTCTTTTTCAGATATTTTATAGCTTCGGGAAAACCTTCGAGATTATCCACTAAGGATTTTGTCAAATTATATTCATTTTGCAACGCATCGACACTGCGGTTTTGCAAAGCTAATTCTTCTCTTAGTTTATCTGTAAAGAGTTGTTTATCAACAAGTTGCGTTTGGCGATTTTCTTCGTCTTGTGTTACAGTTTTGATTTCTGTTTCTATTTCTGCAATTTCCTCTTTCAAATCTGCAATTCTGTCGTCAAATTCGGTTAAACTTTGGCGTTGTTGGCTGTCTGCATTTGCCGATTTTTCGAGTTCTTGTCGCAACGAATTATATTGTAATTGGTTGATTTCCAATGCTTTTTTAGCTTGATACAATTCTTCTTGCTTAGTTTTAATCTGTTTTGAAAATTCGCTAACATTTTGTTGCAAACCAGAATTTTCTGCTTTTTGCTTGTCTAAATCTGCTTTTAAGCTATGTAATATTTGTTCAGTTTCTGTAACTTTTTTAGTCGCATTTTCTTTGTCAATTTGTAATTTTGCAAGTTGTTCATGCAAAAATTGCAAGTTTTGTTTGTCTTCTTGCTGTTGTTGCGTGATGTTTTGTTGCTTTTCTTGCAATAATTTTAGCCTTTCTTGACGTATGCGTTTATCACTTTCATATTGACGAATTTTGTTAATATGTTCTTGCAAAGTTTTTTGACGAGAATTATACAATTTTTCCTTATCCAAACTTTTCAGTTTAATAGCCTCAATTTCATTCTCATTTTTCTCTATAAATTGTTGTGTTTCAATCCGTTGCAACTTTTCAGTATTTAATTTTGCTTGCAAATTTGCCAAACTATTTGCCTGTCTGTCCAATACTTTTTTACCAACCTCGATGCTTAATCTTTTGTATTCGGCTTTGGTAGCAAAATATTTTTCGGCTTGTTTTGCTTGCTTTTCGAGAGTTTTTAGGTTTTTCACAATTTCGAATAGCAAATCATCTACCCTTTCCAAATCGGCATCAGTTTCTTCCAATTTTTTGAGAGTTTCTTTTTTGCGAATTTTAAACTTTGAAATTCCCGCAGCTTCCTCAAACAAACCACGCCTCGAATTATTGTTATCATTCAACAATTCGTCTATCATTTTCAACTCAATAATAGCGTAACTATCCGAGCCAATTCCTGTATCGAGAAATAAATTGTTAATATCTTTCAACCGACAACCAACACCATTTAACAAATATTCGCTATCTCCTGTGCGAAAAAGTCGGCGAGTTATCGTAACCGTTGAGTATTCAGTCGGTAACAGTCCTTTGTTGTTGTCAAAAGTGAGAGAAACTTCGGCAAGTTGCGTAGGTTTTCGGTCTTTTGTGCCATTGAAAATGATGTTTTCCATTTTGTCTGACCGCAAATTTTTGGTGCGTTGTTCGCCAAGCACCCAACGTATCGCATCGACTACATTGGATTTTCCGCAGCCATTAGGTCCTACAATTCCTGTAATTCCTTTGTCAAAATTGATGACAATTTTGTCGGCAAATGATTTAAAGCCTTTTATTTCGAGTTTGGTGAGTAGCATTATTATTCAAAAATAAAAACCATCAAGGTTTTTGATGGTTTGGAATGATATTTATGTATTTGAAAATTTATTTTATTCATATCTATTCTTTTTAGACTTGATAACTTTTATCACATTATCGTGTGCCTGACCTTCAATTATGTCTTTTAAAACTAAATAACCATCATCGTGATATTGAAGATGAAGTCGCCATCCAGAAGTTTTAGTAATATCAGCTCTATAAATTGCTTCTTTAAATCCTGTTACTCTGTGAAGTCTTGTTTTTGGAAATTTTCTTGTTTTATGACATTCATTATTTTCCAATTCAGCCAAAGCCTCTAAAAAATCTAATTTTAATTCTTGTGGCAAAATTTTATTAGCTTGATAAATTATCCCAAACTCATCAAATAGTTTTTTAATTTCTGCCATAATTTATGCGTTATTAAAATTAACCATATCTTGGTATAGAGATTCGGAAACAGACTTGAAAGTTTTGTCTAAATCATTACGTCTAACAACTCTCATAAGTGTCATTAATGACTGATTAAATAAAGGGTCTTTCTCAAAGGTAAGTATTGCCCTTAATTGCACATCTATTTTGAAAACAAATAAAGAACTACTTAAATCATTAGGCAATTTAAGTTTGTGAAGTCTATATAATTGCTTAGTATTACCTTTTTCTCTAATAGAACTAATTAGAAAATTAAGTTTTTCGGCTATAAGATTTTGCTCTTTTTCAGAAAGTTTTTTTAAGTCTTTATCAAAACTTTTTGTAGTTTCAACTAATATTTCTTCCATAGCAATTTAAGTTTAAGCTTTACGCAAATTTACAATATTTTATTCAATTAAAGAATGTAAATACGGAATATTTTTTTGCTGTGCTATCAGAAAAATCCCAGTCTTCTCTATCTGCTAAATTTTCGGCAAGAAAAGCTACTGCATTGTCCCATTTGGGGAAAAATGCAAATTCAAAAAGTTCATTTTTATACGTTTTTGTCATATTGGCTACTAAAAAGTAAAAGCCATCAACTTTGCAGGACGGCTTTTTTTATATTGTTTACTATTTATCTTGTTTGTTGCAGATAGACCTGCAAAATCTTTATATCAAAATCTTGACACAAATGTAAGAATTAAGTATTGAATTTACAAGATAAAAGTGTATTTTTTATTGTAATTCCTTTGTCAAAATTGATGACAATTTTGTCGGCAAATGATTTAAAGCCTTTTATTTCGAGTTTTGTGAGTAGCATATAATCGTAATTAACCCAAAATACGTTTATACTTTCTTTTGACCATAGAACTTGCTTTTAAACAATTTATAAATTTGTCAAAAACATCATCATAAAAAGTAGCTAATAAAGAAGTGTCTGGATATTCTTCGAGTAATCTCGAAGTGTCATAAATATTCTCAAAATTATTAAAAACTATATAGGTTTCTTTATTGAAAGCAAAAGGTTGTCCATTTGGTTTTGTGCCTATGATTTTACCTTTTTCAAATACATACATAGAAAAATTTAAACCATCATTTACACAACCTACTTTCTTGTACTCATTAGGTATATAGGTATCTTGCGAAGTGGTAAGCGTATAAACAATAGAAATATTATTTTCTGCTGCTAATACTAATAATATTTTTTCATCAGGACTATTTTTGTTTTCAAATTGATATTGAGGTACAAAAAGAATATTTTTAACGGACAACATAGCTAATTGAAATTATTTTTTGCATAAACTTTGGTGAAATTCTAAGGCATCAAAAGCTGCTTTATAAATGCCTTGTTTCATTTTATCATCTGCCAACAAGGTAGCAAACTCTAACACACAATTAGACTTTCCGTTTTGTAATGCAAAAACCGTATCTAAATTGTGTGTATTAACTGCTCTATGCCAAAGTGTATTTTCTTGATGTAATAAATCTACCAATTCTGTTGCAGAAAAATTGCCATATTCTTTAATAATTTTATCTATCAAATCCATTTCGGCATCACTAAATTCTCCATCATCAAATTTTTTGTTAGCAATAAGCAAACTATTATTTTTTTCAGGTTTTTCGACAGAAATATATTCTTTAAAAGGTGAATTTTCTATGTTATTCACATTATCAAAAATTTCTTCTGCAACGGGTCCATGCACCCAAGCCTTATATTCCAGCCAAGTTACAGGGACACCATAAGTTTTTATTGCTGTTTCATCTATGATGTATAACAACTTTAAGGCTTTGGTTTTATACAATTTATCAATATTTTGTGCTAAATAAATGAGTAAATTGCCTATTTTTTCCGTTTTTAAGTTTCCAAACATTTTTTAAATGATTTTAGATAAACAAAGATACAAAAATAAATAATGATTTAAAAGTAAAATTCAATATTTTTGAGTTAAATTTATTTATTCAAAATTGATGACAATTTTGTCCGCAAATGATTTAAAGCCTTTTATTTCGAGTTTTGTGGCTGCTATTTTGTTTGGTAATTTGTATTTTTGTTAGAAAAACTTGTAAGAAAGATATTATTGCAAAAATAAATAAGTAAATTTGTTTTTATTTGGTAGTTTTTTCTATTATTAATACAATATTATACAATGTCAAAAATACTTACAGGCATACAAAGTTCTGGTCGTCCACATTTGGGCAATTTGTTGGGTGCAATTATTCCTGCTATAGAACTTTCAAAAAACCCTGCCAATCATTCTTTATTTTTTATAGCTGATTTACATTCCGTTATTACGGTAAAAGATGCAGAAATTCGCAAACAAAATAGCTATGCAGTTGCTGCTGCTTGGCTTGCATTTGGTTTTGATACCGAAAAAAACTTATTTTATAGACAATCACAGATTCCTGAAGTCTGCGAATTGATGTGGTATTTGAATTGTTTTACTCCTTATCCCATGTTAGCAAATGCCCATTCTTTTAAGGACAAATCAGAAAATCTCTCTGACGTAAATGCTGGACTTTTTACCTATCCAGTGTTGATGGCAGCCGATATTTTGCTATATGATGCCGAATTTGTGCCTGTTGGCAAAGACCAAGAACAACATTTGGAAATAACAAGAGATATTGCAAGCATTTTTAATAATAAATATGGGGAAACTTTTGTACTACCTCAAGCAAAAATAGGCGAAAATATTAAGACCATTCCAGGTACAGATGGGCGTAAAATGAGTAAATCCTATCATAATATTATAGATATTTTTGTGTCAGATAAGGAACTGCTCAAGCAAATTAAAACTATTGTAACAGATAGCACACCATTAGAAGAACCTAAAAATCCTACTACTTGTAATGTTTTTAAGTTATATGAATTGATTGCCACAACCACCGAAACTGCTACCTTGCGAGAAAAATATTTAGCAGGTAATTTTGGTTATGGGCATGCAAAACAGGCATTATACGAAATGCTTATCGCAAAATTTGCAAAAGAAAGACAAATTTTTAACGAATATATGCAAGATACTACCCAAATTGAAAAAAAATTGGCAATAGGCGAAGAAAAAGCAAGCATATTAGCACGCAAAAAAATGGCTACTGTTCGAGAAATATTAGGATTTTTGGGAAATAGATAAAATAGTTTGCTACAATTAACCTAATTTGCGTAGCACATAGTTCCAACTATACACTGCAACAACTATATGTATTTGCATATTACTACGTAGCTGAAGCTATGTAGTAATATGTAAATAAAATTAATAAAAAACTAATAAAATATTTAAAAAAATATTTTCACAAAAATATTTTCCTACCTCAAAAATAATCGTACTTTTGCAAAAGAATGTAGCATAGACTTCAGTCTGTGCAAAAACTGAAAATTATGAAAGACGATACACAACACCACGAAATAGCCCCCGTTGGCGAAAAATATGAAAATTGGTTTTTAGATTATGCTTCCTATGTAATTCTCGAAAGAGCAGTGCCTTATATTGGAGATGGTTTAAAACCTGTGCAACGCCGAATTTTCCACGCAATGAACGAAATGGAAGATGGTCGGTATAACAAAGTTGCGAATATTATTGGGCAGACAATGCAATATCACCCGCATGGCGATGCCTCTATTTCGGAAGCTATTGTAAATCTTGGGCAAAAAGATTTGTTGATTGACCCGCAAGGCAACTGGGGAGATGTGCGGACAGGAGATGGGGCAGCAGCAGCACGTTATATTGAGGCGAGGTTGTCAAAATTTGCCCTCGAAGTGCTGTTTAATCCACAAATTACAGAATGGCAACTTTCTTATGATGGGCGTAAACGTGAACCTGTGGGCTTGCCTTCGAAGTTTCCTTTGTTGTTGGCACAAGGCGTAGAAGGTATTGCGGTTGGTTTGTCGACAAAGATTTTGCCACACAATTTTTGCGAATTAATTAAGGCTTCAATAGAAATTTTGAAAGGAAAAACCGTAGAAATTTTTCCCGATTTTATGACAGGTGGCTATATTGATGTGTCAGATTACAAACAAGGCATCAGAGGAAGTAAAGTTAGAGTACGTGCAAAAATTGAAGAATTAGACAATAAAACCTTGATTATCAAGGAAATACCTTACGGAACTACAACAGGTGGCGTAATGGAAAGTATTGTAAAAGCAAATGATGCGGGCAAAATTAAGATTAAAAAAGTAATTGACAATACCGCCAAAGAAGTAGAAATACAAGTGCAGTTATTGGCAGGAGTTTCGCCAGATGTTACGATTTCGGCTTTGTATGCTTTTACAGATTGCGAAGTTTCTATTTCGCCAAATGCCTGTGTAATTGTAGGCGAAAAACCGCAATTTATGCGTGTAAACGACATTTTACAAGCAAATACCGAGCAAACAAAAGATTTATTAAAACAAGAATTAGAAATTCGTTTGCACGAATTGAAAGAAAAAATATTGTTTTCGTCTTTAGAAAAAATATTTATTGAAAACCGTATTTATCGAGATATTGAGGAAGCAATTACTTGGGACGAAGTAATTTTACGAATTGACAAAGGTTTAAGTCCTTATAAAGCAAAGTTTTATCGTGAAATTGTGCAAGATGATATTTTAAGATTGACAGAAATTAAAATCAAAAGAATTTCAAAATTTGATGCTTTTAAGGCAGACGAACAAATGAAAGATTTTGAAAAAGAAATGTTGGAAGTGGAACATAATTTGGCACATTTGACAGATTATACCATTGCTTATTTCAAAAATTTATTGACAAAATACGGAAAAAATAGAGAACGTAAAACCGAAATTCGCACTTTTGATACGATTGTGGCTGCAAAAGTAGCTGCAAATAACCAAAAATTATATGCAGATAAGAAAAATGGTTTTATTGGTTATAATTTGAAAAAAGATGAAAGTGTAGAATTTATTGCAGATTGTTCGGATATTGATGATGTTTTGGTGTTTTTTGCTGATGGAAAATGCAAAGTTGTGAAAATTGCCGAAAAGGTTTTTGTAGGAAAAGACATTATTCATACCGAAATTTTTAGCAAAGATGACACTCGAAAAGTGTTTAATATGGCGTATCTCGATGGCGAAAGTGGCACAAGTTATGTAA
>JBIKRY010000010.1:0-32154 GCA_044348925.1 Bernardetiaceae bacterium | reverse complement strand
CTAACTTAATAAAATATTTTACATCTTTTAGGTATTGATAATTTTAGAGTGAATTGCCTTGAAAAACCATATTAATATAATAATAGCTATATTCACCATAATAAAACAAAATAGTAGAATAATATATGGATATGAAAATGATAATAGCAGTTCATTATTTATCACTATACCTATTATTGGAAGCCAACAAATAGATAGTAGTTGTAACAAGGAAATAAAGGTTAAACGTATCGAAATGGAATATTTTTTTAATAGTAGTAGTAAATATAATGGTAATCCTAAAAATATAAGAACCACAAGCTGATAAGTTATCATACTATATTTAAGTTTTATAATAAATTTAATTATCAAGTTCATAGACTTGTTTATGAACTTAATAATTAGAACAAGAATATTTTAAAAGACCTTAAAAACTTTATAAGGCACTACTTCACCACCACCAAATCCTCCTGCTCCACCATTTTTCTTTTTGCAAGCTACAAATGAAACTTATCATTTAGGTTATTATTATTTTTTTTCCAAAATTTCCCAAAACTCTTTGTTGCTAACTCCTAAATTTCTTAAAATATTTTTCATAATAAATTCAGGAATAGGCTCTATGTGTGTTTGAAAAGTAACAGGACGTGCCAAATCTGTTTTCGCCCAATGCTCGTGTCCACCTTTAATACGTTTTAGTTCACAGCCAAAATTAACCAAAAATTTACGCAATTCGCCAAGACTAATATTTGATATTTTCTTTGCCATTTTATACTGCAATTAAGGGCATTTCTATTTGCTTAGATTTGGTTTTAAGACTATGATTATCATAAATATTGACAAAATTAGGATTAAATTTTACAAGATTTTTTAAATTGGGTGGTGTAATTTTTTCATTTTCAACATTCCAACCTAATCTTCTTAACTCTTGATATAAGGTATTACTTTCTATGGTATATTCCAAAAAATAATTTAAAGCCTCTTTAAAAGAGTTTCGGGCATCTTTGGCAGTTTTGGCATAGCCACTTATGTCTAATGCAGGTGAATAGACAATGTAGCAAGAGTTTTCTTTGAACTCAACTAACGATAATTTAACTTTAATTTTTGTCATAAAATTTCGTTTTTATAAAGTTTCAAATTAGAATTACCTAACAAGTTGGATTAAAATAGTAGTTATTTTTCAACCTTATACAAAGATACAAAGTATTTGCATTTTTTCAAAAAACCTTACCAAGTTTTAAAACCTTGGTAAGGTTTAAACTCTTTACTTCACCACCACCAAATCCTCTTGTTCCACCATTGCCCCTTTTTGCAAGACAATTTCCTCCAAAAACCTATACAATTTTGTGTTTTAATTTGGCGGTATAAGTCTTGGCTTCGAGTTGAAAATAGGTTTCAAAAGCCTTGCTGCCTTGCAAAACGTATAATTCGGCTTGGTTGGTGGCTTCTTGGTAATTATAAACACGATACAAACAATAAGTATCTGTGTGCAGTTTCATAAACTCTATTTCGTTTATGGTGTAATAGCTTTTCTAAAAATTTTCTTATGATTTTTAAGTTGCCTTAATATGGCAGGTTCTTCCATTATATTAGAGGCTTTTTTTGCATAAGTAAAGAAATTTCCCATATAAGTTGGCTCTGTGATTTTGGTTTTATGAACCCAAAAGCCATATTCATTTCTTATAAAGTTTGTTCGTTTACGTTTTACTTTCCTTTTTTTATGACCACTGAATGTATAAATACGAATAAGTCGGCGTTTAAAAATTGGGAGTGTTGTATCTATTGCAAGTTTTTTCTGTAAAAGTTTTATACGATTTTTTTTACGTTTAATTGCGGTTATCATTCTTCGGTAGAACTTGGCAAGATTAGCCGATTTTATTAAAGTTTTATAACCATAAAACTCAAATCCTAAGTACACAAATGGAACATCTATTTTTTCTTCACCATTTTTCAAACAAAATACTTGTAAATAATTGTGTTTATCAGTTTGTAATTCTTTAAAAATACAGACTTCTGTTTTATTTTTAGCTATATTTAGTTTAAATTCTTGTATCAAGTTTTCAGTAAATTGTTTAATTTTTTCATATTCCTCAGTACCACAAACAACTACAATATCGTCAGAATAACGTCTATACAAACCTTTATATTTTTCTGTAATTTCTGCAAACATTTGTTTATCAAACTCATACATATATAAATTTGCCATAATAGCACTAATTGGTAAACCTTGCGGAATGCCATTTTTTATATTGCATTTGCCTAAGTTTTTATGTACTCGGATTTCTTTATTTGTTATGGCTTCTCTAAAATGTAAAGGAGTTTCAAAAAAAGAACGAATACCTTTATTTCGCAACTTTGCTAAATATTTTTCATCAAAACCTAATTGCTTGTTTTTAAACAGATTATAATTTTTTCTAAAACTATTTAAACTAACAAAAGAATAATCTGTAATAGATTTATAGATATTATAATGGTCTGACGGCAATGAAGTTTGTCCTAAAAGTTTTGTCCAAGCCTGTTTTAATAATTTGTGATTGAGATTATTAAAAAAACTTTCTACATCAAAAGCTATTGCAACACAATTTCCACGCTGTTTGATATAATCAAAAGTTTCTTTTGCAAAATCTATGTTATTTTTATTTCTATCTGTTCCATCATTTACAGGAATACGTCTATAAGCCAACACACAATCTGAAAGTTGAGGTTGTGTAGCTAATAATGTTTCATATTTTCTTTGTAATAACTCTGTGTAATAACTGTAAATATGTGCATCTATATGTGTAGCATACAAAATAGGTCGTATTTTTTTGGTACTTTTTGTGATACCATCTTTGGTTTCTTTGTGGCCACGAATTTCCTTACCTTCATTATTAATTACCTTTTTGTATCTCCGTTGTGTAATTGGTCGATATAACAAAGGAAAAAATGCGTGTTTTGCTACTTTTTTGGGATTAGCAACAAGCATTTCTACTAATTTTTTATCTTTTTGCTCTATTTGGGTTGTAAAATGTAAATAGCCTTTCGGCTTAAACCAAGATTTTTCTTTCATAATAAAACCGTAATACAATTTCGTGGTACATAATTTCTTCCGCATACCTATCTCAAAAGATAGTAAAGTTGTCCCACAATTTCTTGTGTCCCACCAATGTTTTTAAATCAATTAAATACTTGTTTATGTCAAGAACTTTCAGTACCTTTATGGTAATTCACAAACTCAAATGTTATCTTTATGAGATAGCATTGAGAGTTGCAAGCAGAAAATAAAATCTCAACAACCACACTCACATATATCTGAATGTGTAGGCATATAGCACAGCAACTTGTATAACCAAATGCAAGAAGTTAGGTTATTGTATTACGGTAAAACAAAGATAATAAATTTATGGAAATAAAACCTTATGAAGAATATAAAAACCGTTTAGGATTGATTTACTCTCCAAAAATGTATTACAACTTAGACAAAAGATTGTATGCTATAATTACAGAGATTTATATTAACGATAATTCTAATGATATAGTAAATGAAACAAGTGGTTTTCTTAAATTTCCAAAGGGTTTGCAATTTAAAGTCAAATTAAAATGGTTTTTTGAAAATCATAGAGAAAGCTATTTTTCAGAAACTATTTTACCTTATGAGTTGATTGAAAAACAGATAGAATATAGTAAAAATAAGCCGTTAAGCTCTAATGATTTTAATTCCCTCAAAGTAGGAAGTTTAGTTACTTTAAGAAAAAGGGCTAAACTTGAAAAAGATAAAAAGGATGAAACAAAAACAACAGAAACTGCCATTAGTTTAATCAACTTTTCAATGACTGTTATAGACATTGAAAAAAATAAAGAACAAAGTAAATTTGGTAATCCTACTATTATTCGCCCTGAATTTTTAGTAAAATGTAAGTGGTATAATGCTGTACAAAATAAGTTTTCAGAGGAGTTTTTTCCTTTGGAGGCATTGGTTAAAGTTTAAATTATGTCTTTTATATTTGCTAATAAACCGCAAAAACTATGGAAAATAGCTTAAATATCACATTTCCATTAGATATGGCTTTATATTTTGTGCAAAGCCTACCTAATGACTATCAAAATGCAATTTTACAAATGTTATTGAATAAGTCACAACAAGAAACTGCTGCTACTCAAAAACTTTCTTTTGAGTATGGGGCTGCAAAATCCGCTATCTTGTATGTTGCACCAGATTTTAATGCACCCTTAGAAGATTTTAACGAATATATGTAATGAAAATCTTATTAGATACACACATTTTTATTTGGTATATGCACGCAGATAGTCAATTATCAGTTGCAAACAAGGCTTTAATAGCTAATCCTGCTCACGAAAAGTTTTTGAGTGTGGCAAGTGTTTGGGAAATGGCTATAAAAATAAACTTAGGGAAACTAAAATTAGACAGAAATTTGGAGGACATTGTACCCGATAATTTGCCTTTGCTTCCTATTTTACCCAAGCATATTTTTGCGGGTTTGGCTTTTCCACTTCACCATAAAGACCCTTTTGATAGGTTAATTATTGCCCAAGCCAAAAGTGAAAATATGTTTTTAATGACTGATGACGATAATTTTAGGTTATATGATGTGCAGTTAATTAAAAATTAATTATAGCAAACTGTTTAATATTACAGAGTTTTTGGAAACGAAAATAAAAAACCACGTTTAAAAGGTCATTTTAAACGTGGTTAGTTTCGCCAACGTGATTTGCATATAGCTTATGCCACCCATCACACAACGCCCAAGACGATTTGGCTACTTTCTATTGCAAATATAACAAAAAAATAGCTTAATATTTTGTTTTATAGAATTATTTTTGATGCAAACCTACTTCACCACCACCACCAAATCCTCCTGCTCCACCATTGCCCCTTTTTGCAACACAATTTCCTCCACCACACCTGCCACATTTGCGGTAATGGTACTTTCCATTTTCATAGCTTCGATGACAAATAAAGGTTGATTTACCTTAATACTATCTCCTTTTTGCACCATAATAGCACCAATTCTACCTTGCAACGGTGAGCCAATTTCAGTAGCTCCTTTTGCTTTTCGGTTTGCTGCTTTTGTGTTTTTGAAAGACTTATCTTTCACACGAATACGGCGAGTTTGTCCGTTTAGCTCAAAAGTTACTGTATGTAAACCATCTTTATCTGTTGGAATTGAGCCGAGATATTTTACCAAAATCCGTTTACCTTGTGCTATTTCGACCTCAATTTCTTCGCCTTGTTTCATTCCGTAGAAAAATGCAAGTGTCGGCAAATTCGATAAATTTCCGTATTGATTTCGGGCTGTGTGATATTCCTCAAAAACTTTCGGATACATTTTGTAAGAAAGAAAATCATTAATTTCGTCTGTTGGACTTGGAAAACTATCCGAATTTACAAAATTTTCTTTAAATGCTGCCAACTCTTTTTCAAAATCCATCGGAGGCAAAATTTCTCCTGTCAATTCATAATGCGGTTTTTCGTCTTTCAATACAGCTTTTACAAAATTTTCAGGAAATCCTCCGTGTGGTTGTCCAATTTCGCCACGCAACATTCCCCGCACACTTTCAGGAAACGAAAGCGTATGCCCACGTTGCAAAATATCTTCTTCGGTCAAATTATTTGCGGTCATAAACATTGCCAAATCGCCGACAACTTTCGAACTTGGCGTAACTTTTATAATATCACCAAATAATTTATTAGCAACCACATAATTTTTTTTAATCAACTCAAATTTGTCTTCCAAACCTAATGAAATGGCTTGTGGTCGCAAATTTGAATATTGTCCCCCTGGTATTTCGTTGTCATAAACTTCGGCAGTTCCTGCTTTCAAATCTGATTCGAAAGGATAATAATATTCCCTTACGTCTTCAAAATAATTTGAATATTGATTAAGTGCTTGTAAATCAATAGCTTGTGCAATATTTTTTCCTCTTGGGTGATTTTGCAAACAAGCCACCAAAGAATTAAAATTTGGTTGCGAAGTCAAGCCCGACATCGAAGCCAAAGCCACATCAACCACATTCACACCTGCATCAATAGCCTTAATATAAGTTCCCGACTGCACAGACGCCGTATCGTGTGTGTGCAAATGTATGGGCAAAGAAACGGCTTTTCGCAACTCTGTAATTAAAATTTCGGCAGAATACGGTTTCAATAAACCCGCCATATCTTTAATTGCCAAAATATGAATGCCTGTATCTTCCAAACGCCGAGCCAAATCTAAATAATATTGCAAGGAATATTTTGTGTTATTTTGAAATTCGCCTGTGTAACAAATACAACCTTCGGCTAAGGAATTTGTTCTTTCCAAAACGGTTTTGATACTGATTTTCATAGCATCAAGCCAATTTAGCGAATCGAAAATTCGGAAAATATCAATGCCATTTTCTGCCGATTTCTCAATAAATTTTTCCACTAAATTATTCGGATACGAAGTGTAACCTACTGCATTTGAACCTCTTAGCAACATTTGTAACAGTGTATTTGGCATTGCTTTGCGAAACATTTGCAATCTTTCCCAAGGACATTCTTTGAGAAAACGCATTGTTACGTCAAAAGTTGCACCTCCCCAAACCTCCATAGAAAAAATTTGTGGAAATGTTTTTGCAAAATTTTCTGCAACTGCCATCATATCTTTTGTCCGCATTCGAGTGGCAATTAAAGACTGATGGGCATCTCTAAAAGTGGTATCTGTAAAATGAACAGAACTGTCGTGGCGAAGCCATTGCGAGAAATTTTCTCTGCCGAGTTCTTTATAAATCGTGTAAGGATTTATAAGATTTGGAACATTTTTTTCAGGAAGAATAGGTATTTTGGGAACTCTAAATTTTTTATCTGCTATAATTTTTTCTTTTTGCACATCAGGATTTCCGTTTACAATAGTTTCCGCCAAATATCGCAGCACTTTTGTACTTCGGTCTAACCTTTTTGTCATCACCAACAAATCGGGATTATTGCCAATAAAATTTACATTTACTTCTCCTTTCAAAAAAGTTTCGTGTTGAATAACATTGAGTAAAAAACCAATATTTGTTTTCACACCACGCAAACGAAATTCTTTTAAAGTCCGCACCATACGCTTGCTTGCACCGCTAAAAGTACGACCAGAGGCACAAACTTTTACCAACATAGAATCGAAAAATGGCGAAATTTTAACACCTTGATACAGATTTCCCTCGTCAAGTCGTATTCTAAAACCTCCTGCGTTGCGATAAGCAATGACAGTTCCGTAATCAGGTTTAAAATTATTTGCGGGGTCTTCCGTTGTAATTCGACATTGAATAGCATAACTTCCGTTCCATTTTACATCTTCTTGCGAATTAATATAAATGCCATTGTCTGAAAGTGGTTTGCCTTCTGCAATTAAAATTTGACTTCGCACAATGTCAATTCCTGTAATTTCTTCGGTAATCGTATGCTCAACCTGCACACGAGGATTAACCTCTATGAAGAAAATATTTTGCTCTTTATCCACCAAAAATTCTACAGTTCCAACATTATTATAGTTTACTGCTCGTGTAATATTTAGTGCATATTCGTACAATTTACGTTTAGTTTCTTCGGGCAATTTGTAGGCTGGGGCAATTTCTATAACCTTTTGAAAACGGCGTTGCACCGAACAGTCCCTTTCAAAAAGATGCACCAAATTTCCGTGATGGTCAGCCATAATTTGAACTTCGATGTGTTTGGGTTCGTCAATATATTTTTCGAGGAATACTGTATCATCTCCAAAAGCATTTTTGGCTTCATTTCGAGCTTCGGGATAGCCTTTTTCGAGTTCTGTTTCTGACCTTAATACACGCATACCACGTCCACCACCGCCTGCACTTGCCTTTAACATTACAGGATAACCAATGCGTTTTGCTTCGCTTTTGGCAATTTCTATAGTCGTTAAATTTTCTTGACTGTCTTGAATAATGGGAACATTTGCCTTGATAGCCACCAATTTTGAGGCAATTTTATCCCCTAATTGTTCCATTGCTTCGGGACTTGGACCTACAAAAATAATTCCTTCCTCTCTACAACGCCTTGCAAATTGCACGTTTTCCGACAAAAAACCATACCCTGGGTGAATGGCATCAACTTGTTTTTCTTTTGCCAATTTGATAATTGCCTCAATATCTAAATAAGATTTCAAAGGCTCACTTTCATCACCAATTTGATAGGCTTCATCAGATTTGAAACGGTGCAAACTATAACGGTCTTCGTAGGTATAAATAGCTACGGTTTCAATGTTAAGTTCGGTAGCTGCTCGAAAAATACGGATAGCAATTTCGCCACGATTGGCAGCAAGTAATTTATTGATTTTACGTTGCATAGTAAGGTTGTTGTTTTAGGTATAAAAAATATAGGTTATTGGCTACTCGATATGATTTACAATATGATTGAAAAATTGTAGAAAAATAAGAAATATTTACTATTTTTTTATTTTTCTACAATTTAACTTGCGTAGCAATGGTTGTATATTAAAACTAAAATATTTTTATAAAAAACAGAACATAAAGATGTCATCTTTGAAAAAAAGATGACATCTTTGGATAAAACCAATTAATTTTTAGTATATATTCCTATGTAGGCGAAGGAGAGTTTGATGACAAGATAATCTATGCTTGCTATGTAACTTAGATTACTTAGCTAAGTAGCAACTTTGGAGAATTTTATAGCACTTATTGTATAGAATTGTAATAATCTACTAATTGCATTAAGTCTTTTCGTTGGCTCAAATTTACTTTGTTGTTTTGGAGATATGCTTCTATTTTTTCGGCTTTGTCTTTGAATAATGCCAAAATCATCTCTTTTTTATGCGTAAATTCTACTACTTTATTTTCTGCTTTTACCAAAAAATAAAAATTATCTACCAAAACAGGCACATTATTAAACATGGGTGCCATACCACCATAGCCATATACGGGCATGGTACGCATAATAACCGTTTCACGATTGAGTAGTGCAACATTGCTATCTGCCAATAATTCAAAAAACATAGGAGATTCGTAATCTGCACTTTTTCTAAAAGGCAAAGCAAAAAAAGAACGGCGTATTCGCAAGACAGCATCTATAAATTCGAAAGATTCTACATTGCGAGAACTATAGGTTTTTACGGATTTATTGTTCTGTAGAGTTATCTGCACATTATCTTTTTCCAAATCATATTTGATATGTCCTTGCATATTTTCGCCATTAAATAAGGTTAATTCCCCTTCATGCCAATAATCTTTTGGGAAATTTTGGCAAAAAATTAACGTAGGCAAAAATAATAGAGATAGAAAAATAGAATAGAAGATGTTTTTTTTCATAGAATATATGGATTGTTGGTAAATTGATAGCAAACAACTATAGTATAAAGATGCCATCTTTTTTTAGATGACATCTTTCGGAAATTAATAATTTAGGGTATAGATTACCTAATTTTATTTTTATTTATTTGCGTTTGTATAATGGAACTGTACTACAAGGCTCGCCAAACATCATACTTGCTACTACAGGGCGTAAAATTTTGCTCAATTCTACATAAGCAGTCATTGGAACTTGTTTTTTGCTACAGCCTTTGATAACTACTTTTGCATCTTGGTAAGCAGTTATATCCAAATTTTCCAACATTTTTTGGAATAAAGTATTCTCCAAAGCTAATAAATCGCCAAAGATAATAGTTTTGGCATACGGCTCCAAATGTATGCTCAATAACATATATGCCCACGTAGGCACAATGGCATCTGTAGTACAAGTAATGGCAACGTGTTTGTTGCTATAATCTGCCCAAGTATGTTGTTTGAGAAATGCACGAAAATCTTTTTCTCGCAACATAAACCCTTCGTATAAATTATCTTTGAGGTCATACAAAACCCTTTCTCCCTCAGGATATAGACTTTCCAAATCTATTTGCACAAGAGAACTTGTGGCTACTTTGTTGATAATTTCGTCCATAATACTATTTTTCGCTACATTTTACTTTTGTAAGGACAGCTTTAGCTTGCCCATTCTATTCCTTTTTTCAAGTAATCCAATGTTTTGGCTTCCTCTGATGCAGGTGCAGGAACATGGCTATATTCCCAATTTGCTTGCGGAGGCAAACTCATCAAAATAGATTCGGTTCTGCCATTGGTATCTAAGCCAAATTTTGTGCCTTTGTCATATACCAAATTAAATTCTGCATAACGTCCTCTACGTAGATATTGCCATTCTTTTTGTGCCTGTGTATAAGGTAGAACACTATTTTTTTGCATTAAGTTCGTATAAATTGGTGCAAAACTTTGCCCTACTGCCTGCACAAAAGCCAATCTATCTGCAAAACTAATTTCTGGGGTTTCTTTCAAATGGTCGAAAAAAATACCGCCAATACCTCTGGTTTCTTGTCTGTGTTTGATATAAAAATAGTCATCTGCCCATGTTTTGAAAGCAGGATAATAACTATGATGATGTTTGTCGCAAACTTGTTTGAGTTGTTGATGAAACCATTTGGCATCTTCGGCAACTACATAATGTGGCGTCAAATCTATTCCCCCACCAAACCACCAAACGCCATTAGTCATTTCAAAATATCTCACGTTCATGTGAATAATAGGCACAAGTGGGCTACGTGGGTGCATCACAATAGATACGCCTGTGGCAAAAAAATCTGCTTTATCCAACTGCAAAGCCCGCAAAATATTTTCGGGTGTTTCGCCATGTACTGCCGAAAAAGCCACGCCTGCTTTTTCTAAAATATTACCATTTTGTAATACACGAGTGCAACCGCCACCGCCACCTTCTCTTGTCCAATGGTCTGCCTCAAAACTTGCTTTGCCGTCTGTAGCCGACACTGCATTACAAATATTTGTTTGTAAATTGCTAAACCACGCTGCAATTTCTTCTTTTGTTTGTCGTTTATCCATGTTAGTTTAGTATTTTGGGAATATTTTTATAGAAATATTGCTTTTGTTTGACGAAGGCAAGTTCTTTTAGCTTGCAATAGTCCGCCAAAAATTTTAATTAGATTTTATATTTTATCTACAAATTTTGCAAATCTATATAAATAAAGCTATTTTTTATACATATCTTACAAAATAATTCACACAATTATATATCTTTGACAAAATTATATTTAATTCTAAACACCGAGAAAATGAAATTTGAAGTATATCAAATAGACGCATTTACCGACAAAGTTTTTGGGGGAAATCCTGCTTGTGTAGTTCCACTAACTACTTGGTTATCCGATGAATTATTGCTAAAAATAGCCAAAGAAAATGCGGTAGCTGAAACAGCTTTTTTTATAGACAAAGGCGAAAAAATACACTTGCGTTGGTTTACACCCGATATAGAAATGGACTTATGCGGACACGCAACACTTGCTACTGCACATTGCCTAAAGACCTTACGCAATTATCCAAAAAATAACATTATTTTCGAAACCTTAAGCGGAGATTTAGAAGTCCATTGCCAAAATGATTTTTATACGCTTGATTTTCCTACCAGAATGCCTGTCATAAGTAGTCTACCACCAATAATTTCCAATGCTTTAAATATACAACCTACAGAAGTGTGGAAAGCAAGAGATTATGTATTGGTATATGATGACGAAGTTGCCATCAAAAATATTGTTATTGACCGCCAAATCTTTGACCAAATTAATCTGAACCCTGGAGGCGTAATTGTAACAGCAGTAGGAAAAGAAGTTGATTTTGTATCTCGGTTTTTCACACCACAAGCAAGTATTTTGGAAGACCCTGTTACAGGCTCGGCACACTGTTCGTTGATTCCTTTGTGGGCAGAAAAATTAAATAAAAAAGAAATGATTGCCTTACAAATATCCGAAAGAGTGGGCAAATTATTTTGTACTGATAAGGAAGAAAGAGTTTGGATACGTGGACAAGCAAAAACATACTTAGCAGGCAACTTTTGGATAGAATAATTTATAAATAGTTTTATTTTTCACAATAATTATCTAATTTTGTAAAAAATAAAATATCATTTATAATGATTGAAAACAAACCAACAATTTTGTTAGTAGAAGATAATCCTATTAATATTGTTGTCATAAAAAAATTATTAGGTACTCTATACAATATTGATACGATTACTTCTGGTAACAAACTTTTGGTAATGCTCGAAAACTCAGAGTATCAACTTATTTTGACAGATATAAATTTGGGAGATGACGAGATGAGTGGGGTAGAAGTGATGAAACGAGTACGTAGCAACCCAAAAACTACACATCTTCCTGTCATAGCAGTTACTGCTTATAGTTTGGCAGATGATATAGAAAGATTTAGAGAGCAAGGGTTTACAGATTGTGTACCAAAACCTGTAAGTAGAGAAAATTTGCTAAAAGTATTAGCTAAATATATAACTTAATTTGTAATAGGTTTAGACTTTTGTTGTTAGCTTGTGGTTTAGTTGTTCTTTCTTTATATTTTATTATTTTTTGCAAAATTAGTAGCATTCTTTCAAAAACTTACTCACACATTTTAGCATCAGAAACCGTAAATTGCATAGCATGGTAATCAAAATGCCACCATTCATTGCTAATAGCCTTAAATCCAACTTGTTGCATAACTGTTTTTAGCAATTTTCTGTTTGCTTGTATGGTAGCATTATGCGGATAATTGAGATGTGCTTCTTTGCCAAAAAAATCATAAGGAGTTCCCATATCTAATTCTTTGCCATCTTTATCTACCAATGTCATATCAATCGCAGCACCACGATTGTGCATACGCATACCTTTCGATGGGTGCGAAACATAGCCTTTTTTTGGACTTGCTTTCCACAAACGCCATTGCACTGAAATAGGACGATAACCATCAAAAATTTTGATACGGTAACCTTTTTCCCTAAAAATTTTCTGGGCTTTGACCAAATCTACTGCTACTTTATGCCTAAACCAAACCGTATTACAATCATATAAAACTTGTTTGGTAAAATTATTGGCAGTTGCATAACGAATATCTATACTAAATGAGGCATCTAAATCTAAAATTTTTACCATAGTCGTATCTTTTGCCAAATCTACTGTTGTTTTCTGTGGAGTTGTTGGGGCAATAAGATAGGTAAAATAACTTAAGTAGATGTATAAAAAGTAATTTAGCATATATAGATTGGTTTTTATTCGTTTTGTATTAGAGTTTATGAATAATTTGTATAATAGACTTTAGTCTGTTTTTAAGTAGTTGAAAATCAATAACTTGCACAGACTAAAGTCTATGCTACAGCAATTATTCATAAACTCTATTGCTTATCTTCGCATCATAATCTAATTCGTCTAAAGGCGAATAGCTGGTAATTACGCAATTTACAGTATAAAAGCAAAAAACTTTCTACATTTGTAGAAAGTTTTGCTAATCTTTAGTTGGTTAATTGACAATCTTACTTGGCATGTTTCTCCAAATATGCAATTGCGTGACCTACAGTAGCAATGTTTTCTGCTTGGTCATCTGGAATAGAAATGTTAAATTCTTTTTCGAATTGCATGATAAGTTCGACAGTGTCTAATGAGTCTGCACCTAAATCGTTGGTGAAACTTGCCTCTGGCGTTACTTCAGATTCTTCTACGCCAAGTTTATCGATGATAATACTTTTTACTTTTTGTGCTATGTCTGACATTGTATTTCAGCTTTATTGTTAAAATAATGTTATTTAAAAACTGTGCAAAGCAAACAAAATAATATCGTAAAATCAAATAATTTCTTATTTTTATTCCTACAAACATTTTTTTGTCGAGCTATTTGCAAAAAAACATAGAATAATTATTTTTTTACAAGATATAACCATTTTTTATCGCCAATATTTACGCTAATAGATAATTCGTTTATGGTATTTCCTGCTTTATCTTTTGGCATATAATAGCCGTGGTCTCTAGCAGAAGTCGCAAAAGGGTCTCTGCGTCCAACAATATTGGGTACTTGTTGTTTGACTGTTAAATACGTTAGGTTGCTACCTTGGTTAAAAAAAGTTATTTCAAATTTGGAAGTTCCATCATCTAAAATAACAACAGAGTCATTTTTGGCAGTAAATTTACCACTAAAATCACGCGAATTATATTCGGGGTCTATAGTATCTATTTTTCTGCCTACAATAGGGCTTGCTTTTACAATAATTTCGGCATATTTTGGAGGTGGTAATACGGTTACATTTGTGCCACCACAGCCATAAAATAAGGCAGACAATAAGAACATACTACCAATAACGGATATTTTTTTCATATAGATTGCAAAGATAGTAAATAAAAAATAAAATAGATGTTAGCAAGGAATGTAACATACGTTTTAGTGTGGAGTGCATAGTTATAGAAAGTTTTATTAAGATTACAACATCATTAATTCCGCAATCTATTTACACTAAAATTACCACAAATTTACAACATTATTTTACAAATTACCTAAATTTTTTGTTATTTTATACTTGCTATTGTTTATTCTTTTCCATTAGTTGTGTCAATAGGATAAAATCTTGCACTGATAGTTGTTCGGCTCTTTTGTCAAAAATTTTATTTTCGGCTATTTCTACAGGAATTCCTATAGGTTTTAGGGCATTGCGTAATGTTTTTCGGCGTTGATTAAAGCCTGTTTTTACAATATTGGCAAATAATTTTTCGTTACAGGGCAATTTTTCTACTTCATTTCTTCGCAACGTAATGACTGCGGATTTGACTTTTGGTGGTGGATTAAAAACGTGTTCATGCACCGTAAATTGGTATTCTATGTTATAATATGCTTGTAATAGTACACTCAAAATGCCATAGGTTTTGTTGCCGTGTTTGGCTGCTATTCTTTCGGCAACTTCTTTTTGAATCATACAGACTACTTCCATTACTTGATTTTTGTGTTCCAAAACCTTAAAAAATATTTGGGAAGAAATGTTATAGGGCAAATTTCCAATAATTCCTATGGCTTGTTCTTCAAAAATTTGTGCTAAATTTAGTTTTAGTATATCTCCTTCGATAATTTTTTCGGCAGGGAATTTCAAAACTTCTTTCAAATATTTTACAGATTCAGTATCTATTTCTACTAAACTTAGGCTAATATCTTTTCTTGCTTGCAAAATTTCGGTTAAAACTCCTGTACCAGCACCTATTTCGAGGAGTTGCGTATATCCTTTGTGTTTGCTTACACAGTCGGTTATTTGGGAGGCTATATTTTTATCTTTTAAAAAATGTTGTCCTAAATGTTTTTTAGGTGCTACTGTTTGCATATGGATTGGCGTAAAATAAGGTAATGAGTTTAGAATATATGGATAGGGTATATGTTGTAATGTTGTAATTTTGTAATGTTTTTACTGTCTTTTGTGTGTGGCTAAGTTATTGATTAGCAATAACTTAGCAACTAAAAATTATACACTTCGGAAAGTGATTTTGGTAGTTTCCTTCCTAAAAAACCGCATAAAACTAACAGTTTTTGAAGAACTGTTAGTTTTATACTAAAAATTAATTGGTCTTATCCAAAGATGTCATCTTTATGTGCTGTTTTTTATGAAATTATTTTAGTTTTAGTATAAATTCCAAATTTTTTATGCTTGCACATTATTGAGTTTACTTTTGCGGTAGCCATAGCTAAAATAGATAAGTAAGCCCAAAACTAACCAACCCGAAAATCCAACCCAGTTAGAAAATCCTAATTCGGTCATTAAATAAAAATTACTTAATAAACCAAGAATAGGAATTAAAGAAAGTTGTTTGTGAACTGAATAATAGGTAATGGTTAGCCCAACAATCCAAAAACAAATCAATGGTATTTTTTCTTTGAAAGTATCCCAACTTTCATAGCTAAAAAATCTGGAGAAAGTTGCACTATCATAGGCATAAATTGCAAAAATAGTGGTTATCAATAAAATAGGCATTACAAAACGAGAATTAATATAAGGTACTTTAAAACGGTTTACTTCGCGGTTTTTGTCGGTTAGGGCTTTGAGAGATGGGGACTGTTGCATCACCAAAACGCCGCCACATACCACCACAAAAGCAAATAAAGTTCCAATACTTGTCAAATCTGTAACAAAACTTAAATTCATAAACAAGGCAGGCACACCGACCACAAAACCTGTTACAATGGTAGCAAACGAAGGAGTTTTGTATTTTGGGTGAATTTGTGCGAATTTTTTTGGCAACAATCCATCTCTGCTCATCGTCATCCAAATTCTTGGTTGTCCTAATTGAAATACCAAAAGTACACTTGCCATCGCAATTACAGCACTAAAAGCAATGACTCCAGCCATAAAATTAAGTTCTAATCTCTCAAAAACATAAGCCAATGGGTCGCCAACTGCCAATTCTTTGTAAGAAACCATACCTGTTAAAACCAAAGAAATAACTACATACAAAACAGTACAAATTGCCAAAGATAAAAACATAGAAATAGGTAAATCTCTTTTAGGGTTTTTACATTCTTCTGCGGTTGTTGAAATAGCATCAAAACCAATGTAGGCAAAAAATACTGCCGAAACTCCTTTTAAGACTCCTGAAATGCCATTTGGTGCAAAAGGACTCCAATTTTCAGGTTTTACATAAAAAGCACCAATGCTAATAACTGCTAAAATAATTAATAATTTGAAAATTACTAAGGCATTTCCTGCGGTTTTAGATTCTTTGATACCTATATATACTAAACTTGTAATCAAAATGGTAATAATTAAGGCTGGTAAATCACAAATTAGGCGAATATTTGCAAAAAGTATGGGTGCATTTTTCCAAGCCAAATAACCATCTTGTTGTACTGTGGTTAGTGTTTTGAAATCTTGCCCTTGTGCTAAAGATTGTGTAACGGCTTCATATAATTTGGAGGCGGATAAATAGTCCATTGTTAGGTATGGTGGAATAATTATTCCAAAACCTTTTAGTAAACTTGTAAAATAATCACTCCAAGAAATGGCTACTGCAATATTGCCAATGGCATATTCCATGAGCAAAGTCCAGCCTATTATCCAAGCTACCAATTCCCCAAATGTAGTGTATGCGTAGGTATAAGCACTACCCGAAACAGGCACTACAGAGGCAAATTCGGCATAACACATAGCCGAAAATCCACAGGCAATAGCCGTAAAAATAAATAAAAATAAAACTGCTGGACCTCCTGCGGCACTTGCATTGCCAATGGTACTAAAAATACCTGCACCAATGATGGCTGCTATTCCAAAAGAAGTTAAATCAACAACAGTAAGGTGTTTTGCTAAATGGTGTCCTTCATGTTCTGGTAGATTTTCGTTGTCATGAATGGCTTTGTTAATACTTTTTCGGCGAAATAAGGCGTTGAAATTCACGTTAAAATAAAATTAGGTTGTTTAATGGTAGAATTCGAATCGACAAGCTACAAATTTATTGTAAACATAGAGAAAAAAATATTATTTTTTTTCTATTTTTTGTGATAACAATAAAAAAAAAAAATTTAGCTTGACAAATTTTTCTCTATTTTGCTTTACTATTACATAAACTACTTGATTATCAGTTATTTAGTAAATTTAAAAATTAAAATTCTTCGTTTTTACTCTTCTACATATTGTTACAAGGATTTTTTTTGTAACAAGTTTTGTAACAAGTATAGGCATAATTTCGTAGATTTGTAAAAAAAATATGAACTTAGATAGTCTTTCCAAAAAATTACGTCCATTAGACAGTATCTCTATAGCAAATACAACCATAACTAACTTAGAAAAAGAAATTATAGCCCAAAAAAATACGCCTGCTGTAATCTGTGCGGTAATGGTTTTGTTGTTTTTGGACGAAGGCAAATTGTACCTAACTCTTATCCAACGTCCTACCTACAATGGCACACATAGCGGACAAATAGCATTTGCAGGAGGCAAAAAAGATGCAAAAGACAACACTTTGTTAGAAACTGCCATTCGTGAATGTAGCGAGGAAATAGGAGTGGAGCTAAACGAAATACATATTTTAGGGGCTTTAACAGATATTTATATTGTGCCAAGTCATTCGTTGGTAACTCCCTTTGTAGCCTATCTCGATTACCGTCCAAGTTATGTGCCGAGTCCAAGAGAAGTAGAAAAAGTATTGGAAATAGAGCTAAATAAATTTATGAACCCAGAAAATCAACGTATGCAATCTATTAAAGTATTAGAAAATAAACAAATAAAATTACCAGCTTATCTTATTGACGAATACAATGTTTGGGGAGCTACAGGACGTATGATTCAGTCTTTGTTGGAATTAATGTAAACTGTAGGTGGCTACAACAATTCTGATGCTGAAAATCTATATTTTTTGATTCATTTTTTCAATAAGTAAATCAAAAAATAGCAAGCCAGATAAAATAGTAATAATTTATATATGCAATAATTTTTATTCTATAATTAAAATGTGTAATATGTGCGTATGAATAAAAAATATATAAAAATTTATTGCAAAACAATCACTTATCATCTTATTTTGTTACTTAACTCTACAGAAAGAATGAAAAAAATATTTTATACTACTGTTCTCTTACTTGCAGGTTGTTATCTACCATCTTGCGATTATGCACATGCCAATGTGAACACCTTGATTACCGAAGATTGTGGCGTAAAATGGACACTTATCAAGGCAGGGGAGTCTATTCCAAAAGGAGTTGCAAATCCTTGCCATTATAAAGTTACAATCCCTGATTATCCCATGCAAGGAGATAGCAAATTTAAGGTAATGTTTGCCGAAAATGTACTTTCTACCATTGATGTTGGCTATGATTATACCATTACAGACCCTATTTTATTTATCAAAGAAGCAAAATATTTAGGCAAAACAAACAATACAGATGTCAATGCACAATTTGAAGGAGCAGAGAATATGGTAATTGACAAACGAATTAAAGATGTAATTCGCGGACTCATATCTACCGAAGATGTGGTTACTTTTAGTCCTTCTGATTTTGAGGATAAAATTTTGCCTAATGTAAACAAAGTATTAAACCCTTTGGGAATTAATATCAACTATTTGTCTTTTGTACCACTTTTTGATGAACAAACAGCACAAGCCATTGACGTAGCAACAGCAATGAAAATCTACAAATCTAAAGGTTTGGAGGCTATAGGCGAAAAAGTAATGCAAAGCAAAGCTGGTGCAACAAGAATTACCGTAGAAAATACAACAAGCAAACCAAAAGCAAGTACAGAAGGCGAATAAAAACACCAAATTTTACCTATTATTTTAAACATTTATTTACGTATGAAAAAAATATTTTTGTTTTCCCTTTGCTTTTTAGCAATACTTGTAGCTCAAGCACAATCTCCTTTACGTCTTGGCTTGCGACTTAGTCCAATGATTTCGTTTCCAACTATCACAGATAATGATAAAAACACCATTGTTAATACAGATGCAAGTGGAAAAGTAGGAATTGGTGGTGGTTTGATAGGTATTTATCAATTTACCGACAAATTTGGCTTTCAATCGGGCATACAAATTTGCACTCGTGGTTTTACGATTACCAGACCAAATACTGAACAAAGTAGCAATGTTACGATGATTGAAATTCCTGTGTTATTACACATGCGAACCAATGATATTGCAAATGGTTGGCGTGCAAGAGGAGTTTTTGGCTCTACGATTGGGATTTTGGGCGGTGCTTCTTCGGATATAAAAGTAAATGGCGTTTCAACTTCAGATAAAAAAGGCGACAATTTTAGCTCTTTGCAGTTTGATTTTACCTTTGGTGCTGGGGCAGAATGGAGTTTGGGCAAAGCAGGAACTTTAGACTTTGGCTTAAGTTATCACCTACCTTTGCTACTAATGTCTGATAAAATGCTAAAAATAAATACAAATAATACTTTTGAAGATGCAAGAATAAAATTAGGCTATTTAGCTTTAGACCTTAGCTATTATTTTTAATCCTGTGTTTTCCTACTATAATTTATTGTAATTTGTGCATATTTTGATAAAATTATTTATGGATAGCTACAAGTGTTTCTTACTTTTGCCTATTCATAAATAATTTTTTTGTTGTAGGAACAAGTATTTTGCAAAAGCCAAATAATTTTCTCTTTTCTAAAACTTTTCTTATATATTGCGTGTTAAACTATAAATCATAAAATATTTTGTTATGCGTGTAGCAACGGCAAACGTAACTTCCACAGAAAACTTGGCAGAAAATAACTTGAGAGATATTGTCATAGAAACCATCAAAACCATTTATGACCCCGAAATACCTGTAGATATTTACGAATTAGGGCTAATTTATGAAATATCGGTATATCCTGTCGATAATGTATATATACGTATGACACTTACCTCGCCTGCGTGTCCATCTGCCGAACAAATACCTGCTGAAGTAGAGCAAAAATTGAAGGCTTTGGATTGGGTAAATGAAGTAAAAGTAGAACTTACTTTTGACCCTCCATATACGCAAGAAATGATGTCAGAAGTGGCAAAGTTGGAACTTGGTTTTATGTAAAACCCACGTTTTATTCCTAATTAGTTCCCAAATAGATACTAATAATTTTTAATTTATCACACAAAAATATGTATCCAGAAAGTTTAACAACTCCAATGAAAGCCGATTTAGTAAATGTAGGCTTCGAAGATTTGACAACAGCATCGGCGGTTGATACAGTAATGAGTCGTAAAGGTACAACCTTAGTCGTTGTAAACTCTGTATGCGGTTGTGCAGCAGGAGCAGCACGTCCAGGGGTAAAATTAGCTTTGCAACGAAGTGCAACAAAACCAACTACTATTGCAACCGTATTTGCAGGCGTAGATAAAGAAGCTGTCCAAAAAGCAAGAGATTATATGTTGCCTTATCCGCCATCTTCGCCTTGTATTGCCTTATTTAAAGATGGCGAATTGGTGCATTTTGTAGAAAGACACCACATTGAAGGTAGAAATGCAGAAATGATAGCACAACATTTGGAGGCTACCTTTGCAGAATTTTGCAAAAATTAATGGCTAATTTTCCTAAAAAAATGTAATCTTTCCAAAAAGATTACATTTTTTTTATCAAAATTTATTTATTCTACACATCTCTAACTTGCTAATTTTACATGGAAAACATAGCCTCCTATCTTGTTGCAAATGAATTTTCAGACGCAGAAAACACTGCAATTATACAATTTACCAGAAAACATACCGCAGATAACTTTGATAAAATTACCAATGCAATAAATTTATATTATGCTATTAGGGATACATTTTGGTATAATCCTCATGAAGTTAGCTTACAACGCAAAGATTATCAAGCAAGTAATTTTTTGCAACGAAATAGTGGACATTGTATAGACAAAGCAAATTTGTTGGCTACTTGTGCCAAAGTGATTGGCATACCAAGTCGTTTGGGCTTTGCCAATGTTACCAATCATATTGGAACAGAAAAAGTAGAGAAAGCATTAGGCACAAATATATTGGTATTTCACGGCTACACAGAGTTGTTTTTAGAAGATAAATGGGTAAAAGCAACGCCTGCGTTTAATGCTGCTTTATGTCAAAAATTAGGCGTAAAACCATTGGAATTTGACGGAAAGACAGATTCTGTTTTTCAAGAGTTTAGTGAACAGGGGACAAAGTTTATGGAATATTTGCACGATTATGGCACTTTTGCAGTCTTGCCTTTCGATAAAATGCTTGCAGAGTGGCAAAAATATTACCCAAAAGCATTTGAAAAAGTAGCAAGAGAAAAGCTACAAAAAATAGGTTTTTGATTTCCCAATATAAAATAATTACAACTAAATCAACCCATATTTCAGATAAAAATGAGTTTTTTATTATAAAAGCTCATTTTTATAGCAAAAAAGTACGTAATAAATTATTTTGTTTATTATCACAATTTTAAGAAATTGCAACGTAAATTACTAAACGATGCCACAGACTATAACGATAACAGAATTACACGAAAATTTATTTAATTTTTTGATAGAAAAGCAAAAAGAGGTTGAACTACAACGACAAACTGATGCAACTATTTTGCCTTTATACTTTAAACTTCGTCAAAGCAATATGCAAAACCGTTTAAAAGATGGATATTGGTTTTATGGTGGTGGGGCAGAGAAACTTAACTTTTCTTTTTGGGAGGGTTCTGATAGTGATGCTGCAAGTGTAGAGCAACCTAATTTACATATTAACTTTCAATTAGATATGGAGGGAAATATGTATATTTATTTGAATGCAAGGTATAATCATGTGGTACGAGAGTTTTTTAAAGGCTCTGTTGTTCCTGCATTGGGCAGGTTTACAAGAAATAGGAACTATGAAGGGCAATGGCAAAGAAAATATGAAAAAGAAGGTTGGGAACAAGCCTTGAAAGATTTTATTAATGATGATAAACCTATTATTGATAGTTTGTTACAAAGTGAAGGGGTTGAAAATAATACAAAACTTGGCAATTCATTAGGCTTTATCAGTAAAGAAGTTTTCGATAAATCTTTATCAACAGTAGAAATTTATAGAAAAATAAGACAGCAATTTATTGCTCGCCAAAATTATAATAACCAAATAAATAATACACAAAATAATGAAAATCAATTAGTTATAGAACCTAAGCCTTATAAACCTTTAAAATTACAGGACATAACTATTAAAAATATAGGACATTTTGAAAATATTAGTTTGCCTTTGGATAGAAAAGTAACTTGCTTAATAGGCGAAAATGGCAGTGGAAAATCTACCATTTTACGTGCTATTGCTTTGGGTTTAACAGGAATAAATGTGTTTAAGAATGTAGATGATGATAGAAAATCCTTATTGCGTGATGGTGATTTGCGTAGAATATTGCGTATTGAGGCATTTGATAAAGATAAAAATGAACCTACTTTTGCTGATAATGGTGAAATTGAATTAAGATGTACTATTCAAAATGAGTTTGTAAACATGGTTTCCATTACTTTAAATCCCCAAATTAATATTGTTGAAGGAGAAGATATTTATGAAGACATAGAAGATGACAATATAGAAAATCAAAGTTTTAGTACACTTGAAAAAAGAGTAGATGAGGAAAACTTAATTGGAGTTACAACTTTCCCTAACTTAGTCTTAGGATTTACACAAGGTGGAATTGTGCAGTTTGAAGATAAAGAAGTGGGAGAGATGGCAGGAATTTCATCACCAAATGAATTGTTACCTCTTATAAAAAACTATCCTGATAATAGAATAACAAAATTGGTGAGATGGATAGAAGTGCATTATAAAAATAATAATCAACAACCTATTCATGACTTATTTGCTATTATTTCAAAAATAGTGAGTGAAGGCGAAAGTTCAGAAGTAGTAAAACTAAAAAATGTAATATCTTTTCCAGATAAAAATGACCCTCTGATTATTGTTACTACGCCTGATGCTCCTCATGGCATTTCGTTGTTAATGGTAAGTCAGGGCTATCAAAATATATTTGAGTATGTGGGTAGAATTTTGATGAAATGTTATTCGTTAAATGAAACGTATCAAAAACTTAAGTTGCTACAATACAACAGAACAGATGCCACAAAAATAGATGGTATTGTGTTAATAGACGAATTAGATACCTATTTACACCCAAAATGGCAACGCACTATTTTAAATGTCTTGTTAGAACAGTTTGAAAATATGCAATTTGTGATTACAACGCATAGCCCAAATATGTTGGCAAATTTAAACCCTAAGTTATACAGTATAGGTATTTTTCATATTGAAAGAGAATCACAAGGAGAGTTATTACCCTATAATTATAATCAATTAAATATTTATGCAATGGATATTACCTCCGTTTTAAGTGAAGGTTCATTGTTTAAAGAACCTCAGTATCCTGTTAGCCCTACAATCAATAAAAAAATTACAGCTTACAACAATCTTTTGGAAAGAATCAAAAATAATGAAGGTAGAGAAAACCCTAACTTATTTTTGGAAGCACAAACTTTGCAAACAGAACTTGCACAAGATATTGCAACGCAACACCCTGTTATTATGCGTGGCGAAATGATTATGAACTTGAAAAGACCAAGAAACTAAGCTATGAAATCTATCTCTAAACAGCCTCTCTTACCAATAGATTTTAATAGGTGGATAGCCAATCAAGCCACATTAAGTAGCAAAACTTTTAATGATTTACCACCAAAAGTAAAAAACAGCTTGCAAGATGCTTTAATTTTAGAACAAGGGCATATTTGTTGTTTTTGTGGTTCACGTATTTATAGGGCAAATACAGAAATAGCACATTTTATTCCACAAAAAGAAGTAGATGCAAATGGTGAAGTTATAACTAATCAATCAGTTATTTTTGATTACAATAACCTCTTTGCTTCTTGCAATGGAGGTACGAATGATGTAACTTACCAAGTCAAACCAGCACAATTAGCAAGCAAAATTATCGCAGATTTTGAGGTAACAGAAATATTTGATTACGATTCGAGAACTAAAATTAATCCAACCACAAGAGTTAGAGAAGGTCTAAAAGTTATTGTTAATCAAAAATTAGATAAACAGCAAATACATTGTAATAACGCACAAAAAAGCCAAAGGCTACACTTTTCTTTTTTCAGCCTACAATTAGACAATTATTTTTACTTCAAAATTAGCGGAGAAATTGATAGCAACGATGCCGAGTTACAACAAGATATTGAAACTCTTAATCTAAATAGTGTGTATTTATGTGGACAAAGAAAACGAATAGTCAATTTAATAGAGCAAATGTATGAAGAAGGTTTTTTTGATGATGAACAAGCAAAACTAAATTTTTTGGAAGATTATTGTAAGTTGCAAAATAACAAATTCCGACCATTTGTATTTGTATATGCTACTGAATTTAGAAGACTTTTAGTCTAAATAATTAATAAATTTTAAAAAATTTACTAATTATTTAATAAATTTATTTCTAAAACACATTCTCAAAAAAATATATTCTTTCCAAAATAATCAACATGAACTACAAATTAAAATATTGATAAGCAATAAGTTACAAGAAAAATATGAGCCTATATAATTTGTAAGTTGCGTAGTACGTAGCTCAAGCTACGTACAGTTGTAGAAACAAGTATATTTTAGATAAAAATCTATTTATTTTGCTCTAAAGTGTTTTATTGGGGTAATAAATCATGTACGGAACTGGAGTTCCGTACTACTACGCAACTTACATGAATTACGGTATATTCTACCCAATTTACATTATACAGGCTTTTAGTCTGTAGTTCACGTTAAAATAAAGACTCCACAAAACTTATATCACTTTCCCACCCAAGCCTTGTGTCAAATTCAAAGTTTTTTCGGTGTCGCCATCTTTGTATTGAATCGTAAAAATCCGTTCTACTTCGGTTAGCAAACCTTGACCTGCCAGCAATTCCATCAAATAAGCCCCAAAAACTTGCGTACCAAAGGAATCTTCCCATAAAGCATTTGCACTTTCAAAAATTTGGCGAAATTCTTTTTCTGAAAACTCTTTTTTGGTGCTAATAGCTTGTTGCAATTTGACCAAACTATCCAAACTTTGTTGGGTGTAATGCAATAAATTTCCGTTGTCTTCTGCCAAACTTGCAAAACTACCTACACTACCTTTATTTTTTTCGTAATCTGACAAACTATTATCGGATTTGAACAAACTTGCTGCTGTTTGTGCCGCATCGCCTAATTGTTTTTCTATATATGCCTTCCACAAAGGTAGATAAGCACGTGTTCTTGCACGTATATTTTGGCGAATTGGTACAGTTTCGTTATAAGGTGTACACATAGCAAAGGCTTTTGTGAGTGTAATTAAACGGTTTTCTTTGCTTTGTTGTGCAATGATTTTCAAGAAGTTAGGGAAAAAATTTTGTCCAATTTTTAAACTTAACATATAACGTACATTGCTTGCTTTTGCCAAATCTTCCGTAAGTTCTTGCGATAATGGAAAAGTCGTATCTGCACTATCATCAATACATTTCCAAAGAGCAGCAATATCTATAATTTTTGCGAGGTCGTTGTCTGTTGCTTTTTTATTTTCGGGTTTCCAAGCCAACGAAAAACTATATTGAAAGGCATCAAAAGTAGGTTTTTGCGAAAAATTTGGTAATTGTGCAGTAAGCACACTGCCCCAAAATTGCTTCATTCCATTCCAATTACTTGTATAAAATTGTTCTCCCAAACACGAAATTTGCTTTTGCCCAAGTTCATTTTTTGTTTCGCTAACCTCTATTTTCGTTTTGTCTATACTACTCAAACTAAGTAAATTACCAATTCCAATGCTAAAACCCCAACTATAGGCACTACTTGTTGTTTTTCGGTGCAAATAGCTATCTACTTGTATATCAGGGTGTTGCCCGCCTTTTATAGCTTGTTCGGCTAACATTTGGTGAAAAGGCAACAAGTTAAATTTCAACAAATCCCAATGTAAAGTATCCAAAGATTTACTATTTAGCCTTGCCACCAACAATTCGGCAGTTGCTGAACTGCGTTGATATTCCATAGTAAAGCCTATTTTTATGGCAGAATTTGCTAAATCTGTTATTTTTTGGCGAACTTTTAGTTTATAGGCTTGTATTTTATTAGGAATTGTGTTAATGTCTATATCTACTTCTTCGCCCAAACGTGCCAAAACTGCTTTCAATAAAAGTTCTTCACTTGCCTCTAATTTGAGTTCATTTTTTATTTTTCTAACTACTTCATCTAATTTTTTCTCGGCAGTTCCCAACAAACCTTCCAGCACTTCGGTAAAAATTTTTTCTACATTTTCGGGTTTGTCCAAAGCCACTTCCACCCCTGCAAATACATTTAGCCCAACATTTTTACTCAAATCTTTTTTCAAAACTACTTTAAACGCATCTTCTCCAATTTTTGCAATTTTTAGCACAAAATCATCTGTCAATTTTACTTTAAAAGCTGCCTGCAAACCCGAATTTACTTTAATTGCCAAAGTTTTTTTTGTATTTACCAAAGACGTTAAAGCACCCAAACTTTGCGAAAATACATCTGCCCATTTTGCAGTCAAACCTGCCTGCACAGCACCTGTAATTTGCAAAGAAACTGCTTCTCCTATTTGCATTTTTTGTAATAAAGCATTTTTATTAAACACGGACAACAAATCTGCTAAATCGGTGCTTATGGCTTTCATTACAGTTTCTTCCTCATTATGTAAGCAATACGAATTTGTGCGTATAACTTGGTTAGCTTGTATTTGCAAACCAATATCTTGCAAAGTGCCGCCACCTTTTGCTTCGGCATTGGCATTTAGCGTATATTTGAGCCAAACTTTTGCGGGAATTGCTGCTACTAAACCATCTTTTCCAACCACATTATCCTCGACATCTGCTGCCTTGATAGACAAAATCTGAAACGTAGAACTTGCTTTCACCGCAAAATTAATAGGCAATTGAGCATCTCCCAAAGGTACATCTTCGGCTATTTGTGCATTCATTACGGCTATTTTTACATCTTTTTCTTTTAGTTGTTTGGTGCTTGTAGCCTTGATAAGTTCGTCAAGATTAATTATTTTTAGAGCAGACATAGTTTTGGATTTGATTTTAGAATAGTTGTGTAATAAAAAATAAGTAGCATTTTTTGGAAATTAGCACAAATTACTACATTTAAACAAAGATAAGTAATAAAATGTAATAAATGTATATTCGCCTTCCTACGAATTACTTACTAATCATTTTTTTATTTTATACTTGCTATTTGTTAAAAAATTATATTTTTTTAACAAATAAATTCGTTTTAAAAACGTAAATTAGCCTTACTAATTTTACAAAACAAACAAAATTATGCAAAAATTTCTGTACTTTTTTCTGTTTTTGTTGTTTTTTTCAATGCAATTATTCGGGCAGATTCTCGAAAAAGGCTTTTTTTTTACACGCAGTCGCCAAAAAACTGTGCATATTTCGTTTAAAATGGTCAATAATTTGATTATACTTCCTCTTTTTATCAATGGCTCGGATACCATGCGTTTTATTTTAGATACGGGGGTGCAATCTATTTTACTTACCGAATTAACCCAAAGTGATTCCTTAAACTTGCATTATATTCGCAAAATTCATATCAAAGGCTTGGGTTTGGGCGAAGATATGGAAGCCTATCAAAGTTATGGCAATTTGGTAGAATTTTCGGGAGTTGTTGGCAAAAATATCGAGGTATTGATTTTGAAAGATGATATTTTTTTCTTATCCACCAAATTAGGTATGCAAGTACATGGTTTGATTGGTTTTGATATTTTTAGCAAATTTGTGGTAGAAATAGATTATGACAAAATGCTACTTACTTTACATAATCCTACAAAAGTAAAACGCAAAAAATTTAAAGGAACTCATATTCCAATTAGTATCGAAAACACCAAACCTTATATTTATGGCTCTATTGTGCAAGATGATAGTAGCAAAATAGATGTCAAATTGATAGTAGATACAGGGGCAAGTCATGCAATTTCTTTAGATAGAAACACAACCAATCGTATAAAATTACCCAAACAAACCATTGACAGTTATCTGGGCAAAGGAATTAGTGGCGACATTCAAGGCAAAATAGGGCGTATTTCGGCATTACAAATAGCAAATTTTCAACTTTATGACCTAATTGCAGCCTATCCTGACGAAATTTACACAAAAAATGTTTATGGCGTTGCCAATCGCAATGGCAATTTGGGGGCTGATATTTTACGGCGTTTTCACGTAGTTTTTGATTACCCCAATAAAGAATTAATTTTAGAACCGTCCAAAAAATATAAAGAGCCTTTTCATTATAATATGAGTGGTTTAGATGTGGGTACGCCAATGCCTGGTTTTCCTTTGTATGTCATTGTGGGCGTAACTGTAGATTCGCCTGCGGAGGTGGCGGGTTTGCAAAAAAATGACCAAATTTTGATTATTAATGGCAATTATGCAAACCAATACAGTCTAAACGAAATTTTGGAACTATTCCAAAGCAAACCAGGGAAAAAAATCAAAATAACGGTGCGTAGAGAAGATACTCTGCTCAAAACCGTGATTATTTTGAAAAGCCCTATTTAACGTGAACTATGGATTAAAAGCCTATATATTTCATTGACTTAGATAACCAAATCTTTCTAACTTGAAATATAGTTTGCTTATAAATTTTAGAAGACACTTGTTTGGTGCAAATATTTCCACATCAAATCGGCAGTAGTTTGTGCAACATCTTTTGTCTTTAATAATTCGTCTAAATCTCGGTAATCTCCAATAATTTGTAATCGTCTTTCGGATAATACTTCTTGCAAAGTTTTTGCAAGCATAGAAGGGTTAAAATTTTGTTGGATTAATTCTGGAACAGCCTCTTTGTTTAAACACAAATTTACTAAAGAAATATATTTTATTTTAATGAGCCAAGAACCAAGCAAATAAGTTAAAGTAGATTTGGTACGATAACAGACAATTTGTGGCACTTTGAACAAAGCAGCTTCCAAAGATACTGTTCCAGAAACCAAAATTGTTGCCTTTGCAATACTCAATAACTCGTAGGTTTCGTCAAAAATTATACGAACTTCGTGATTTTCGGCATCTGCATAGACTTCTCTTGGCAGTGAACTTACACCACCTATCACAAATTGATATTCGGGGAAATAGGTAATAATAGATAGCAAAGTTTGCAAACAAGCCTCTACTTCTTGTTTGCGGCTACCTGGCAAAACCGCAATAACAGGCTTATCGGGCAGATAATACTTTTTGCGAATATCCATCACAGGTTTAAAATTTTTGACCGCAGTATAGACGGGGTTTCCCACAAAATCCACTGTATAGCCAAATTTTTCATAAAATTCCTTTTCAAAAGGCATGATGACAAACATTTTATCTACGTTTGCCTTAATTTTATTTGCCCTACTTTGATTCCAAGCCCAAATTTTAGGGGAAATATAATAGAATACTTTTAGGTTATTTTTTTTTGCAAATTTTGCAACTTTCATATTAAAACCTGCATAATCTACCAAAATAATTACATCAGGTTGGTAGGCTAAAATATCTTTTTTACAGGTCTTCAAAAAGCCCAAAATTTTGCGAATATTACGTAAAACCTCTCCAAAACCCATAAAAGCCATTTCTTGATAATGTTTTACCAATGTGCCTCCAACTTTTTGCATAGCTTCGCCACCCCAAAACCTAAATTCGGCTTGTGGGTCTTTGGCTTGCAATGCCTGCATTAAAGCTGCTGCATGTTGTTCGCCAGATTTTTCGCCAGCTATTAGATAATATTTCAAAATAATGGAAACTTTTAAGTTGTTTGTTTAGAAGAATTTATAAATTAGTATAAATCCTTATTTCTTTTCTTTATGAAAAATGGCAAAAAATTCTATGACAAAACCCGATAAAATAACTATAGGTGCTAAAGTAATACCCAAAAACCCAAAACCATGTGGCTCTTTATCTAAAGTCATAATAAACAAACCCAATAAGATAACAGCAATTCCTGCTAACATAATGCGGTAGTTTTGCTTGCCAAAAGCAAAAGGCAAGTCTTTTTTGTGTTCTTTCTTGATGTCTAACATTTTTCAAATATAAGATTATTTGCAAACTTACAAAATACCCTTCACTTTTCACACAATTTTTTTGTTATTTATACTAATTCTAAATTACTGTAATAATGACTTTAATCATACTTTATATGTTGTATCCTTAGTAACTTTGTAGCAAGAGAGATAAAGTACCATAAAAAGTCATACAATACCAGATATGAATATAAATTTTAAATCTATAAGCATTTCCTATAAAAATGCACCTATTGAATTAAGAGAAAAAATAGCTTTGGACGAATTTGCCTGTCGCAGTTTATTAGAAAAATGTAAAGAAGTTTTAGGTTTACAAGAAACACTAATTATTTCGACTTGTAATCGTACCGAAATTTACTATATTTCTGATACAAACTTGTATCACGAGCTTGTGAGCTTGTTGGCGGTAGAAAAACTATTGTTAGATACAGAAAATTTGTATCCATATTTCGAAAATATTATAGCACATGAAGAGGCAGTAAAACGTCTATTTTATGTTTGTTTGGGTTTGGAATCGCAAGTAATTGGAGATTTACAAATTATTAACCAAGCCAAACAAGCCTATCAATTTTCGGCAGATGCTAATATGGCAGGTGCTTTTTTGCACCGACTTATGCACGCTATTTTCTTTACCAACAAAAGAATTGTGCAAGAAACAGCTTTTAAAGATGGTGCTGCTTCGGTTTCGTATGCCACCGTAGAACTTATCGAGGAAATAGCCAATAATCTACTCCAACCAAAAATACTTTTGATTGGTATGGGAGAAATAGGCAGAGAACTTGCCCTCAACTTGAAAGATTCCAAATATAAAAATATTCAAATTGCTAATAGAACTATCGAAAAAGCACAAGATTTGGCTTTGCAATGTGGCTACCAAGTTTTAGATTTTGATACTATTTGGGAAGGAATTGCCGAGGCAGACATTATTGTTAGTTCGGTAGCTATGCCAACTCCATTGATTAGTATGCAACAAGTGCGACAAATGAAAAGTTTGACTTTCAAATATTTTATAGATTTGTCTGTGCCAAGAAGTATAGAAAGTAGCGTAGAAGATGTAATAGGAATGGTTGTATATAATGTAGATACCATTAACAATCGGGCAAATGATGCTCTCGAAAAACGAATTGCTGCTATTCCTCACGTAAAACAAATTATTGAGGAAGCTATGCAAGATTTTGCAGATTGGACACGCGAAATGCTGGTGTCCCCTGTGATTCAAAAACTAAAAAACTCCTTAGAACAAATCAGGCTCGAAGAAATAGCACGTTTTACCAAACAATTAGACAACGCAGAAATGGAAAAATTTGACAAAATGACTAAAAGTATGATGCAAAAAATAATAAAACTCCCTGTTTTGCAACTCAAAGCTGCTTGCAAACGTGGCGAAGCAGAAACTTTAATCGATGTCTTAAATGATTTGTTTGATTTGGATAGAGAAATTGTAGTGTCTAAAAGCTAAGAAATTGTTTTTTGCCCTAAGGGGATAAATTAAATTTATAACTACTGTAAGTCTTTCCGCCATTGTTTGTGTCTCACAAACAATTCCACCAGCACGTCAAAGGTGCATTGAAAGCTACTTTTGTTAGTTTATTTCGTATTTTTGTGTGATAAAACTAAAAAAAGTAGTTTCTTTGGGCAAGTTTGATGTGCTGGTGGAGTTGGCGTGGGGACACAGCCAACGGCAGAAGAATTTAGCATTTTTTGTTCTAATAAACTGATTATCAATGCTTTACAAAAGCACAGACTAAAGTCCAGCAATTCCCACTTTGGCAATTCAATGGTCAATTTTTGATATTTCTATGATTTAAAGCAAGTTAATATTTTATGTCCAAAAGTTTTATCCCTAAAAAAGCCCTTATTTTATAGCAGAACTATATT
>JBIKRY010000438.1:0-2767 GCA_044348925.1 Bernardetiaceae bacterium | reverse complement strand
TATTATTTGGAACAAAAAAATAAAGTGGCAATTACCCCATTTCACGAGCTTAAAAAAGGTGAAACCTATTGGTTAGTAGCCCAAAAATATGGTATGCAATATGAAAAATTAATAGATTTTAATAGAATTGCAAAAGGCGAAAAAGAACAAATTGGTCGTTTATTATGGCTTGCAGACCAACGTCCTAAAGAAACAATGGTAGAAGTTCGTCAAACTTTCATAGAAGAGGCAGAGCCTGAAATAATAAAAAATATCACGCCTGCCATCACAAAAAATGGACTTTCGGAAGATGACAAAGGCACGTATTACACAACCGAAAACACAGAAACAGTGTATCAAATTGCAGAAAAATTTAGAATTACTTTGGATAGCCTGCGTATGTTGAATCCGCAAATAGGTACTTCGATGGTGGTCGAAAGCAATACCAAATTAGTATTAGGACAAAAAAACAACCAAAAACCTGTTACACCTAACCCTGAAAATAATGGGGTAATAGCTACAAAAGGCAATGAAAATACATCTGTAAAAGAAATTGCTGAAGCAGTTATCAAAGCTAATCAAGCAGATGCAAACACGAAGACAAATATAGAACTGACGCATACCGTACAAAAAGGGGAATGGCTCAATGTTATTGCCAAAAGATATGGAGTTTCGCCTTCGGATATTATGCTATGGAATAATATAACTACAGCAAATAATCTAAAAGCAAATGACAAATTGCTTATCAAAAATCCAAAACAAGGATATTCGGTGGCAGATGTCCGAGTAGCTACGGGCAATGCAAAAACAGAAAATACTGTGCCAAATAGAGGAGATAATACCGCCAAAAAAGATGTTACCATAACAGAAATGGGAAATAATATGGCATTGGAACAGCCTTTTTTGAAAGACAGTGTATATTTGGTAAGACAAGATGGAGAAACATTCCAATCTATTGAGAAAAAAATGAGTTTGAAACAGATTCAAGGGTTTAATTATTCTTTGTATATGGTTACGTGGAATAACCCAGACCCTAATGTACCTCCGATTGGTTTTGATACGCCTTTGACAAAAGGAACAACCGTAAAATTGTCGCAAAATGCAAAACAACCAACAGCAGAGCAAATTACAAAAGCATTGAACACAGGCACAACTACAGTGGCTACCAATGGGCAAAATACACAAAATACAAATACACAAAATACTGTAAATACACAAAATAGTGGGAATCAAGTAGTTAGTAATCCAATACCTACAGAAATTCCAACTACTACAAATCCTACACTCAATTTGACTGTAGAAAAAACAGTAATGTATCAAGATTATAAAGATAGCATTTATACTGTTGGAACAGGTGATTATTTGTATAGTATTGCCAAAAAAACAGGAGTTCCAGATTATCGTTATCTGATGCGTTGGAATAACATTACAGACGAAAACAAAAAATTGGATATTGGCGACAGATTAGTCGTAAAAGGAGATTTGAGCAAAGATATTAACTATCAGCCTATCAGCAATGGTAAATATCATGTAACACAATTTAAAGAAAATATCTACGAAATTGCAAAATTATATAACACTAAAGCCGATAGTATTGCCAAATGGAATAATATCATGGTGGATAGTTTATTGCCTGTAGGAAAATCTTTATTGGTGCGTAAAGGCTCGATGCATACCGTACAAACAGGCGAAACCTTGAAAAAAATAGCAGAAAATTACGGAATGAAACCCGAACAATTAGCAGCTTTAAATAAAATGGGTTTGAAAGATGTAATTAAACCTAATCAAGTGTTGCTTATTGATGAAGATGCAAGCCTAAATAAAGGAGTTTTGGCTGCAACCCAAAATAACAGCCAAAATGCAAATTCCAACACCAATACCACTACTAAAAATGTTGGGACAGCTACACTTGGAGAAAATATTTATTTGGTGCGAAAAGATGGCGAAAGTCTGAAATCTATTGCAGAAAAGTTGAAAATGCCTGATGTAAATGGTTTTCCTTTCTATTTGTATATGAAAACTTGGAATGGCATAGAAGACGAAAATACAATGTTGCCAAAAGGAAAAGCTATAAAAATAGCCGAAAATGCTATTATGCCAAACCAACAGCAAATAGATGCTGCTATGCAAAATACAGAGTTTACACAAGTACAAAACGAAAAAACACAAACGCAAAATACAAAAAATGCACAAAATGCAAACATAAATCCTGATGCTTTATTGACAAGTCCAATAAACACAAATACCGCAGATAACAAGAAAAACCTATATGTACAGCCATTCAAAGATGTATATGTGGTAAAAATGCCAAATGAAACACTAAAAACCATTGCAGAAAAATACAATTTTCAAGCTATTGGTGGTTATGAGTATTATTTGTATATGAAATCTTGGAATGGCATAGAAGATGAAAATGCAGCTTTAGCAATTGGCAAAGCTATTCGTTTGACCGAAACAGCCAATCTGCCAACAGAAGCCGAAGTTTTACAAATTTTGCCTCCTCCGTCTGCCGCTATTAATACAGGCAAACATATTGTAAGCAAAGGCGAAACTATTTATACGATTGCAAAACAATACAATGTAGATGTAAAATATTTGGAAGTTTGGAACAAAATAGACGACAACACCTCACTCAACGCAGGACAAGAACTAATTGTACGTGGAGATATGCGGGTAGAAGTACCAAAATATGATAAAATGTACACAGACCGTTATCATATTGTGCAACATGGCGAAACTTTGTCCGAAATTGCAGCTTTTCATAAAATCAAAGTAGAAGATTTGAAAA
>JBIKRY010000162.1:0-10342 GCA_044348925.1 Bernardetiaceae bacterium | reverse complement strand
TGCTAATTCAAATAATATTTGATTATTTAAAAACTCCTGTGTTCCTTGATTATTAACAAGTTGTAAAGCATCATTTAAAATACTTTTAGTTATATAACCTGTAACTAATGCTTTTTCTTTACTGTAATCTACTCCTAAACTTTCAAACAATTTGTACAACTTTTCTATCAAATCATTTTTATACTGCTGATTGTCAGTATAATCTACGTACAATTGCTTATACGTAGATTTATTTATACTGTGAATCAACTTAACATCATTACATCTAACCATTACATCTATTGTTTATGTTGTCTATTATGTTATCTACTAATTCTTCTAAATTTGTATTATTTGTTAATACTATTATTTTTTTATTCATTGCTTGATATTCATCAGATTTAGCGTATGAATTATCAATAGCTGCTTTGTTCACATTTTCTACAAACATTTTAGCAAAGTCTTTTGCTTTATAAACCTTACCTTCAAATTCTACATCTCCAAGTTTACCAAAAGCATCTTTAAATTCTTTTTCAGCTTTATCTTCTTCCTCTTGTGTTGCAGCAGGTTTAGGTGCTTCTTTTACAGTAAACCAAGTATCTACAGATTGATTATTTTGAAAAGCATTAGCATTAAAATCTATGGATTGAACTGTTTTATTATTACTTTCTTCTTGTTGTTTTCTTTCTTGTTTCATATCTTCTATTTTTCTTATTTGTATTCCATTATCTTCATACACTAAATATGTTCCAATGATAGTGTTTTTGATACTACCATCATTGTTAATAGCAGAAGATGCTTGTATATCTGAAAGTATTGTTTTAGTAGCTATAAAAAAGTTTTTTTGTAAATCTATCATAGCATCTTTTTTAGTTTGATTCATTTGAGTTTTGTTTAAAGCAGTATTAGTAACTACTATTATTTTATCGTTATTTATTATTATGAATGCGAATATTGGGTTGAAAATAAAAAACTTGCAAATTAACACTTAGAAAGCACTTTATTCCTTTTCGTAAATTTGACAAATGGAATAAAGTTCGTTATACAAGCCCAAATAGGGCTTTTTTTCAACCCAATATTCGCATTATGATGTTAAGGAAAGCAAAAATAACAAAATTTTATGATTTTATAAAAATTTGGGGGTTTGTGTAACTTCATAAAATCCATAGTTTCAGTTTCGTGTGTCAATCTACGCCTTGTTTTAGCTTTTCTATCAGCACATTATAAATTTCTCTGGGCGGCACTCCGCTGTCCGTAAACCACGCCACCGCTATCCAAATACTGCGTTGGGCGGTGTTCATTTGTTTGATAATTTCGGGCTGTATTTGGTTGCTTCCTCTGTTTGTGATGGCTATTTGCATATAGATTGTGATTTGCAGTAAAGTTACTAAATTAGCTAAAATTTTATATTTTTTTTGAGTAAGGATTTAATTTTTTTGTGTAATTTTGTAATGCTAATCGTTAAGGACGTAGATATGGGGGAAAATTTGGTATAGTGTCGACCTTGCGGGTTGGAAACAACCCGCCAAAGTGTGCAGTACAATTTACTACGCAAATTAGATTATATATTTTAACATAAGCAATATTTTATAGATTTACTAAAAAAATTAGCTTGCCTTATAAATGAGTAGAGCCGAAAAAATAAATAATAATAAGAGTAATAATTTTGCAAAATCTATATAAAAAACTTTGTTTATAAAGTTTCCTTCGGCAATTCTATCTTTTACTTTTAAATATGCACCTACCGAGGTCAAAATGTGTGTATCTTCGTCAAAGGTATAAGTTTTTAAAATTTTGATAGCACCTTGTTCTGTTTTGGTGGCAATTTGTAGAATTTTTTTGTTAGGATTTTCTTCGTTTATCCATTGCACAAAACCTTCGACTTCTGTTTCAAAATATTTGGCTTGGTAAGAAGTATTTGCTACAATGCCTTTATTCATAATTTTTCCAATAATGCTGTATTGGTCTAACTCCCAATTTTGCGAAAATGCTCGTTGCCAATCATTGTCTTTTGGTTGCACCAAAGCCCCAAAAAATACGGCTAATAACAAAACAGGGGTAATATATTTGGTAATGTATTTGAAAAAAATAGGAATTTGTATGTCTGCACCTTCTGTAATTTCTTTCCAACCTTTATCCATACCAAACACCCACGCAAATAAGATAATTTCTCCTAAAGCAAAAAGCACTAAAGCTACCGAGCCTGCCCAATAATCGTATTCATCGAGTACACCTTGTTCATAGAAAAATACGGTTGGCAAGCCTAAAATCAAAGTCAAAACTCCAAAAGTCCATGCCGATTTTTGACGAGTCCATTGAAAACGGTCTTGCATCAAGTTCATAAATGGTAAACCCATTGCTAAAGAGGAAGTAATGCCCGCAAAAAATAACAAGCCAAACCACGCAACCCCTGCCAAAGTGCCAATAATAGTTCCAAGTTTGGTAAATAAATAAGGCATTGTTTGGAAACCCATCGAAAAACTTGCGTTTTCTTTTACCCAATCCAAACCCAAATAGCCAACCGAAATAGGAATAATGATAGAAGCACCAAGCACAACTTCGACAAACTCATTTGTCCAACCTGCCGACATGGCACTCAAAGCTATATCTTCGTTTTTTTGAATATAGGCTGCATAACATTGTATAGTACCCATTCCAAGTGCCAAAGTAAAGAAAATTTGTCCTGCTGCTGCCAACCAAGTTTTAGGATTCCAAAGACTTTCATATTGCGGATTCCATAAAAAATTTACGCCTAAACTTGCATCACAGTCTTTGCAACCTATATATGCTCCCGAATCTCCAAGCGTAATTCCACGAATTGCCAAAAAAATTCCAAATAAAATAAGTAAAGGCATTCCATATTTTCCTACTTTTTCGATACCATCTTTGATGCCTTTAGACAAAATCCAAATATTCAACCCTAAGCAAAGTATATAAAAAATAACTGCTTCATAAGGTATGCCTGTGGTAGATTTTTCGATGTCTATGTAATCTGTAAAAAAAGTAGCTACTTCAGATTGTGATTTTCCTGCAAAAGATTGCACAATACTATGATAAGTATATGCCATTGTCCACGATTCTATATAACAATAATAGCTGGCTACTGCAAAATTGATAAAAATACTAAAAATACCGAGATATTTCCAAGCCCCATTTTTGCTCATCGAGCCAAGAATAAAAGGCGTAGAATGATGCCCGTTTTTCCCTCCAAATCTGCCCATTGCCCATTCTACCCACAAAAGAGGGATTCCAAGCAACAAAAAACAAAGCAAATAAGGAATAATAAAAGCACCGCCACCATTTTGAATGGCTTGAATAGGAAACCGCAAAAAATTGCCAAGTCCTACGGCACTACCTGCCATAGCTAAGATAAGTCCAATACGTGATGCCCAAGCATCTGTTATTTTTGGAGTAGTTGTATTTGAATTCATATTGCAAGCTAAAAAAATATTTACAAAAAAATTACTTGTAAGACAAATTTTGTTGTTTATATCAACTTGCCTTACAAGTAATTTTTGATTTGTTGCTAACTATCTACCAATCTGTTTATCTGGCTCGCAAAGCTACCACTTGTTTAGATTTGTAAGGGTCATTAGAATAGATAGTAAAGGCTCTGTCTTGATAACCATATTGATTGGTATTGAGAAAACGAACTTTGATGGTACGACTTTCGTTTGGTGCAATATTTTCGATATTCGAAATTACCTCACAACCTGCCGAAGCTGCTATTTTGTGAATTTTTAGTTCTACATTGCCTTCATTTCGCACCACAAATTCGGTTATTCTGTCCTGTTCTGGCAATAGGTTATCTATTTCTTGGGAAGTTTCGTGAATACAAATACTTGGCATATTGCCCGATGCATCTGGAATATAAGTATCTGGTTGGACATCAGCTGCTACTGTAATTAGTATTTTTTCTTTGTTTGTGGTATGCAATGTAATGGTATCTGTCAAATAATCAAAGGCATTTTTTTCTTTTGGGTTATAGGTTACAACAATAGCACCTATTTTGCCTGCTTTTACGGTCATGGAAGAATCAAAAAATACTTTAATATGTTTTGGAGTGCTAATTTTATTGGTAAAAGTTATATTTTTTTTGTTATTGTTATAGAAATAAAATTTCTTGGTAACAGCAATATGTGTAGTTAAAGTGCCTAAATTGAGATTTTTTTGGCGAAATTTTAAACTTCCATTCTTATAAACAAAATCATTTACTGTATTTTCGCTATTGTATGGCAAAAGAAAGCCTTTAATTTTTAGGGTAAAAGTTTGTTTGCTATTTTGCAAACTAACAGTAAATTCTTTTTCAAAACTTCCTGCACGATAAGGGGAAAATACTACCGAAATAATACCTTCTTGGTTGGCTTGTATTGGGGTTTGCGGAAATGCACTCGTAGCACAAGCACAATCTGATGCTACATTTGCGATTTGAACAGGGACAACACCCGTATTTTGAAATACAAAATCGTATTGAATAGGTTTAGACGTTTTGGGAACTCTACCAAAATTATAGGTTTCTGTATGAAAGGTTAGGTTTGCATCTTGGGCAAAACCTTGTATGGTTGCAAAAAGCAATACCAGACATAATAACTGCATTTTTCTCATCATTGCTGTAGTTTTTTATGTAGAATTATTTTCAAAAGTACACAAATATTTTCTTATCAACTCTATTCACACTAAAAATTAATTGGTTTTACAGAAATATATCATCTTTTTTTTAAAGAAGGTATCTTTGAAAAATTAGAAAAATGAATATATTTTTCTAATTTTTCTCGGCATAGATTTCATAAAAAACATTTGCTTTTTGTGAAAATGCTATCAAAAAACGTATCAAGTTATAGTATAATGGTAAAAATATTATTTAGTTTATTTTTTCTCTCTTACTAAAAATATATATTGGAATAGAATAGGAAATTATAAAAAAAATAGCGTAAATTCGCAGGCGAATATTCGCAAATATAGTAATACTTTTATAATTACTCCATTTTTTTTTAGACTTGTTTAGGAAATCCTATATATAAATTTTTTCATAATTTTTCATTTTCATATTTACTCGATAGTAACTAAGGGGGTTCTTTGTAAGAATCTCTTTTTTTATTGTATTTGTTGAAAAATGCTTTTAGCAGTCCTGAAATAATCTACACTTATGATATAAGCCTACAAAAAAATAGTTTTAAAACAAAATTTTTATCTTTTTTTGTTATCTTAGTTGTATAAACAAAAAAAATAAATATATTTGAAAGTAAAGTTTAAAAAAAACTTATCTGATTATACTTATGTTATGTTAGAATTTATTGTTAAACGACTTTTATATGGGGTTTTAGTCATCTTTGGGGTGGTTATAGCTGTGTTTTTTATCTTCCATATCTTACCAGGTGACCCTGTCAATATGTTGGCAGGCAAAGATGCTAATGCACTTACTCGCAAAGAAATAGCTAAAGATTTGGGTTTAGATTTGCCTTTAGAACAGCAATTATTAATGTATTTGCAAGATTTTTCGCCCATATCTATTCACGAAGATACTCCCGAAAATAACAAAAAATATGATTATGTATTACATATTTCTATTGCTAATAAAGCTTTGGTGCTAAAATATCCATATTTACGAAGGTCTTATCAGACAGGCAAAAAAGTAGGAGAAATATTAGTAGAAAATCTAATAGGAACTATTATATTAGCATTAGCCTCTATGACTTTTGCAACTGTAGTTGGTGTATTATTAGGAATTATTGCTGCACTCAATCAAAACAAATTTATAGACAATTTTATTGTTACAATGTCTGTTGTGGGCATTTCAGCACCGTCTTTTATTGCTGCTATCCTAATTTCTATGGCATTTGGTTATTATTTGCATGATTGGACTGGTTTGGAAATGCGAGGCCCTTTGTGGGTTACAGACGAAAATGGGCAAATTTTACGATTGCGAAATATTATTCTGCCTGCATTTACTTTAGGTTTGCGACCATTATCCATCATTGTTCAATTAACCAGAAGTTCTATGTTGGAAGTATTAACACAAGACTATATACGAACTGCAAAAGCAAAAGGACTCAATAGATACCAAATTATAGCCAAACACGCCTTAAAAAATGCCATGAATCCTGTAATTACAGCCGTTTCGGGTTGGTTGGCTACATTAATGGGAGGAGCTTTTTTTATAGAATATATTTTTCAATGGAAAGGGCTTGGTGCAGTAACCATTAAGGCAGTAGAACAATTAGATTTTCCTGTAGTAATGGGTTCTACGTTAGTAGTAGCTATATTTTTTATCCTCATTAGCATTGTCGTAGATATTTTGTATGCCGTAACAGACCCAAGAGTACGACTAAAATAGCGTATTTTGTCTAAAATTTTGCACAAAATACCTAATGTGAGAAAGATATACATATACTTGATAATCAACAACTTACAAATCAAATAAAATTACATTTACTATGTTTTGATAAATTTTTTATTTTTTCGTTAAATTTTTTTATTTTTTTTTCAAAAATATTTGCAGAATAAAAAATAATACCTACCTTTGTGCCACTGTTAAAGATAACAGAAACTATTTGAAAAAGTAGTTAATGAATTGTTAGCTCAGCTGGATAGAGCAACTGTTTTCTAAACAGTAGGTCACTGGTTCGAATCCAGTACAGTTCACTATCTAAGAATTTGTCGTAATTCTTAACAAAAAACAGATTATCAAAAGTAATTTTACGAAAAAAAGCATCAAATGCTTACAGATAGTAGCAAACAAAAATTGCTACTATTTTTTTTGCTAAGAAATTTGCTTGCAAAAAAGTTTACAAATATATTTCAAATTCTCATGCAGTAATAGCTATAAAATAACTTACGTTTTATACAATGTAACTAATTGATAGCCAATAAGTTGCAGTTTATCTTTCAGCTATTTTATTTTCTATCTATTGCTACAACTACTTATACAAGTCTGTTGTAAATCATCAGCAGACGGCAATTATTTTATTACATGAACAAAATACATGGAAACTTTCATTGAATTATTTAAAATAGTTGCACCAGCAGCTATAGTATTGTATGGTATGTTTTTGGTAACAAAATCTTTTTTAAATAAAGATTTTGAGAAGAAAATATTAGAATTAAAAATCAAGCATTTTGATACAACCATTCAAATTCGTTTGCAAGCGTATGAAAGAATGGCTTTGTATTTGGAGAGAATAACTCCTGCTAATTTGTTGCCAAGAGTTACAGAAAGTGAATATATTGTTGCCCAGTTGCACGCTGTTTTGCTGAATGAAATTAGACAAGAATATAATTATAATCTTTCGCAACAAATTTATATGAGTGATACTACTTGGCAACAAATTAGAACTACTACAGAGCAAGTTACCTCCTTGATAAATGATGCTGCTTCAGACCTTTCGCCAGAAGCCCCTGCAATGGAATTGGTAAAAAAGGTTTTTGAAAATGTAATTAATCATGGCAACCCAACGGCTACAAGTTTGTTAAGCCTAAAAACAGAAGCACAAATTTTGTTTTCTTAAAATTGTAGATAAAATACATAGAAAACTTGTATAAAGTATTGTAACTTTATACAAGTTTTTTTTATTCCTAAAAAATGTGTAATAAAATATGCAATATATCTATTTTGGTATTTATACTATTTTCTTGTATCTATTTTGCCAAGTTAGTTTGCTTGCCCAAAATAGCACCTTACTTGCAATGTATCCAAATGCAAAGGCAATTTGTAGCAAAAAAAGCAAAGAATTAAGCCTTATTTTACAAAAAGATTCCTTACTCTGTTCTGCAAAATATTATACAGAAACCCTACATTTGAGTACCCAATCGAGCAATTATGCCAATGAATCTGTAAGTTTTTCGCAATTTCATTGCATACAAAACTTAAAAGCCTATACGATTTTACCCAATAAAAAACGGATATATGTAAAAGATTTTTTGACAAAAAACGTAGTTGGAAACAATATTTTTTTTGATGATTTGAAAGAAAAAACTTTTGTTTTTCCCAAAATTTGTGCTGGTGCAAAAACAGTAGTAGAATATGAGGAGATTATTCAAGAACCACGTTTATTGGGAGTTTATTATTTTAACTCGTATTTACCTATTGAATTTTCGGAATTTACGGTCAAAACTTCACCTGAAGTGCAGATAAATTACAAGGTTTTTGGGGCAAATCAACACAAAATTATGTTTCATACTTACACCCAAAACAACCAAATTATTTATCAATGGAAAGTAGAAAATGTAGCAAGTTTTGGTAACGAATCTAATATAGCACGCAAAGTTGATGACGAGCCACATATTGTTGTGTATATAGAAGAAATAAAAACGCAACAAAACAAAATTATTCCGTATTTAAAAACTACAGCCGACTTGTATCATTGGTACTACGATTTGAGTAAAAATATACTTTTAGAACAAAATACTTACATCAAAAACTTGGCAGATAGTTTAACCAAAAATAGCCAGACAGATAGACAAAAAGCAAGGATATTGTATGAATGGGTGCAAAAAAATATTCGTTATGTTGCCTTTGAAGATGGTTTGGGTGGTTTGGTGCCTCGTATGCCAGAGGAAGTCTGCAAAAAAAGGTATGGAGATTGCAAAGATATGGCGACTTTGTTGCTAAGTTTGGCAAAATGTGCAAAGGTAAAGGCTTTTTTGGTTTGGGTTGGCACTCGTACAATTCCTTATCGGTATCAAGATTTGCCTGTTCCTATTGTGGATAATCACCTTATTACGGCATTTTATTTGGATAATAGCTATGTATTTGCAGATGCTACGGCAGATTATCTCCCTTTTGGTTTGCCTTCGGATTTTATTCAAGGCAAAGAGGGTTTGCTTGGTTTGGATAGTACAAAATTTGAAATAGTGGGCATACCAATTAGTAAAGCCGAAAAAAATATACAATTTGATTCCTTATATTTGAAAATAGATAGTAATAAAATAGCAGGAAAAGGAAAAATTAATTTTACAGGTTATCAAATTCCAAAAGCAAAAAAAATATATTATGCTGTGCATCAGCAACAAAAAAGCCTTTGGGATACTAAAAATTTGACAATAAGTATAGACAATAGTAGTATATTGGCAAATAACTTACATGAAGATATAGACACAAAAAACGAACAAAAATATCCAAATTTTGTTATCAAGTATGCGTGTGAGGCTGCTAATTTATTAAAATTTTCGGGGACAGATATTTTTATTAATTTGCACACAAACAAAAAAATATTGACCGAAAAAATAGATATTGCCCAACGCAAAACTGCTATACAAATAGATTTTCCTTATATACAACACGATAAAATAGTTTTGGAATTTCCTGCCCATTGGCAGACGAGTTTTGTGCCTGAAAATAGAATATTTGAACACGAAAAATTTTCGTTTTCGGTAAATTATACCCAAATAGGAAACAAAATTATTTTAGAAAAAAAGCTAATAGTTCGTGTGTGTAGTATAGAAAAAGAAGATTTTTGGACTTGGAATATGATGTTAGTGGAACTTGGCAAGGCATATCAAGAAACTATTGGTTTTTATGAATAATTTGTAGTAATTGATGTAGATTGCAACAAGATAGAAATTATTAGTTAAACCAAATTGTAAACAGATGAATATTTTAAAAACAAGTTCTGCACTTTTATTGTTAGCATTTTGCTATGTTTGTTTGGCTTGCGGTCAAAACAAACCCTCCAATAGTACACAAAAAAATATGGATACACAAAATTTAGAAAATATGGAAATAGCCACTTTTGGTGCAGGTTGTTTTTGGTGTGTAGAAGCCGTTTTTCAACGCCTCGAAGGTGTCGAAAAAGTACAATCAGGTTATTGTAATGGCACTATCGTAAATCCAACGTACAAACAAGTTTGCGAAGGCAATACAGGACACGCAGAAGTTTGTCAAATTACGTATAATCCTAAAAAAATTACCTACGACGAATTATTAGAAGTTTTTTGGCAAACGCATGACCCTACAACACTAAACCAACAAGGTGCAGACAAAGGAACACAATATAGGTCTGCTATTTTTTACCACAACGAAACCCAAAAACTAACTGCCGAAAAATATAAAAAAGCATTAGAAACTGCAAAAGTTTTTGACAAACCTATTGTTACAGAAATAACTGCGATAGATGTATTTTATGTTGCAGAAGACTATCACCAAAATTATTATAACCAAAATAGTACACAAGGATATTGTGCCTTTGTGATTAATCCCAAAATAGAAAAACTAAAAAAAGTTTTTAAAAACAAACTCAAAAAATAGTTTTGTGCAACTATACCAAATTCATTAGGGCTAACATTGCTTGCTGTAATGTTGTTCCTAATGAATTTGTTTTTTGTGGGGGGAGTAATGTAATGGGGTGATTTGGTGGTTTTTTTATGG
>JBIKRY010000437.1:0-2784 GCA_044348925.1 Bernardetiaceae bacterium | reverse complement strand
ATTAGCAACATTAAAGACCAACTAAATAATATTTTAAAACCTACAAAAATAGAGTGGTCGTCTATTACTTCTGCTCCAAAAGCCAAAAGAAATATCCCTAATATTATTGAAATTGCTATAATATTATTTTTAAAGAAAAATTTAGCATCAATTACTTGCATACAATTAGGATATTTTTGGGTAGTGTTATAAATGTAATGTTTTTATTTTAACCTCGTTAGAGGTGTACCGTTGGTAGTATGTTACAAATGCCACGCCCTAAGCACCATAGGTGCGTACCAACGGCACGCAACGCTGTTGCTAAAAACAACAATAAAAAGATTTTCGCAAGAAGTCTATAAAATACTGAATAGTCTATTTCGCAAATTTCTTATCAAGTGCAAAATCAAGTTCTTTGACCAACTTAACAAAATAAGTATTTAGTAATCTATCTCTTTCATCTACATCTTTGATGCTAACAAGTTTATCAAATGGCATAAACTTATCTCTTTCTAATAAATCAGTTATCTCATATTCACTTTGATAAGTTTTGAAAAACTGCATAGCTTTTAATTTTGCATTATTAGAAAAGTTACATTCTCTAATTAGAATTGGAACAATCAAATAACCTTCATTTTGGCGTTTATCCAACATTATTTTCAATTCATCTTCTGAACAATACTGAGAACCCAAAAATTTAGGACTTACTAATAAAATACCAATATCAGATATTTTAAGTGCATCTTGAATTTCTGTATTCCAATCATCTCCTATTGCAATTTCCTTATCTGTCCAAATTTCTTGATACCTATATTTAGAACTTTTAAGATGAACTTTTAACTCTTTTTCTATTATTTCACGCAGTTTACGGTCTGCACTTGAATAGGAAATGAATATGTTTATTGGTGTTTGCATTTGTTGTTCTATTTTTGATATTTTTTTAGTTGTACCACGATTTTCCAAAACTCCTTCTATACATCCTAATTCATATAATATTTTCCCGAACTGAGTTAAATACTTGCCTATAATATCAGTATCTAAAAAAATTATAACATCTTCCTTAGTTATTATTCTTTCTCCTGTATTTATCTTTTTATACTCGTAGAACATTCCTTGTAAAATACGTAATATTCTACTAATATCTGCAACAAATCCGTTTTGCATACTATCTTTGTAACTTACCAAACGACCCTCCCAATTTCCAAACTTAACATCATAGTTTGTCAATTTGTGCAATTTATTCATTTCTTTTTTTACTATTTCACGATTTTTTTCATCGTCATAAAATAATGCCAACCAGTTTTTATTAGAGTTGTGAATTTGCTTTACTACGACTAAGATTTCTCTTACTAGTTCTAAAAGTTCATTTGCTTCATCTTCTTGAATTGTTTGTTTTAATAATTTATTCGCCATATATTTTTCTTTAACAAAAGAGTTATTATCTCCAAATAAAAACTCAAAATCTTTCATTTTTAAAATCTCACCTTGCAAAGATTTGATTTCTTTTGCTTTTCTTTCAAAATTATCTTTACATTCTGAATAAACTACAAAGTCTTTTTGATTTACAGAAATTTCTGTTTTTGCATTTTTGCCAAATTCTACAAAAGCATTACAAACTTCTTGTAATAACTTGTTATTATCTTGGTTTTTGTCTGTATAAACGTATAAATCTGTCGAGTTTTCACGAATTACAATGCAATCACTATCATTTTTTGTAAAGTAAATTCCATTTTTCCAATACTCATCTTTGGCAAAAGAACCATAACGACTAAGAAAGTTAATCATCACATTATCAGGCATAAAAGTAGCAAAACGAAACACTAATTTTACGCTTGATTTATCAAACTGTTTTTGAAAACTTTTATTATTTTCTAAATTTTCGGGTAAGTATTGCGGTGAAATCCAAAAAGTTTCATTTTTATCTTGTACTTCAAATAGCAATTCAAACTTTTTAAATAATTCTATTAACTCAAATTTTTCATAATTTGGCAAATTTTCTTTCAAATAATCAAGACTAATTTTGCCTTCTGTTTTCTGTAACTTATTGTTTATCAAGCTATACACTTGTTTTGTTAGCCATTCTGGATTTATATAAATTTTATCTTGTAATTTTTCGTGTTGTGCATAATGTACCACCAAACCTGTTTTATCCAAATAAGATAACAAGCTATTTTCGCCTCCTTCGCTAATATTTGCATTGCGACAAATCGTATTTACAAATTCAGAATAAGAAATTACATTTTCATTTTTGCGATTTTCTATTGCTAAAATTACATTTTCGTAAGTTTTAGGAAATTTCTCACCATACATAGTTAAGCTATTCAAATTCTGCGTAATAGCATTTTTAAATTCCTCCAAACCATAACTTTTTGAAGCACTAAAATTTAAAAACTCGGTTACGTTGTAGTCTTTTTTTAGCAAGGTTTCGTTAATAGCTGTTTTAGTGCAATCTGTATGTGTTTGTGTCATTAAAATAGGGCTATTTTTTGCATACCTGCGAATGGTATCTAACCAATATTCGCAAGACTGCCATTTTTCAGGTTCGTTATTTGGCAAAATATCGGCATCTTTTTCTCTATGTAAAAGTATATTTTTTTCGTCTGTCCACGCCAAAATATACAGTGCATCATCACGCATAAAAAATTGGTGTGTAGCATAAAATATTTCTTGTCCGCCAAAATCCCAAACATTTAATTTTAGCTTTTCTGTTTTGGCTTCGGGCAAATTTTCTTTTTCTACTATTCCTATGTTTATACCGTGTGTGTAACTTTCGTTTTCGTCAAAAGGCAATCCTTTTAATTTTTT
>JBIKRY010000009.1:0-32401 GCA_044348925.1 Bernardetiaceae bacterium | reverse complement strand
ATTCTTTTAGAGTTCCGTAGGAACGACATATTTCGTTCCTACGGAACTCTAAAAACAAGAGAAAACCATCTTTTACTATAAATATTTCAGTCCTACGGACTTTTAAAAACTTGTGGGTAATCAATAGCCTTTAGGGTGTAAGGTTTTTGATAAATTTGCAAAGTAAACTTAGTAAAATTTCTAATATTAGTAGTATTTTATAGGTATTCATGCAATTTTACAACGACCTTGCACCCTAAAGAGTACGGTACAAAATCACTACGCAACTTATATCAGTTATATTTCATCTTTTATATCTATTACTAAATCTATTGCAAAGATATTGTTTTTTGTATTTACATAGATAAGCAGTTTTTAATTTCTTTGTTTTTACAAGTGCAATAAAATAGAGAAAAATTAGTAGGTTAATCTTTTGTTTATAAATTTATTAGTAGTTTGTCTTGTACGTAGCTGGAGCTACGTACTACTTATGCAAGTTAGACTCTTGTACGTAGCTGGAGCTACGTACTACTTATGGGTTTATTTCTATAAAAAAAGTAAACTATTTTGTTTTTGTCAAAAAAATACGTCTAATTTATAACTTATTATACTACAATTTCGTAAATTTATAAAAAAATAAGCCAACTATGTTTGACCGTTTGTTTAATATCTTAAAAGCTAATCTAAATAATGCTTTAGAAAAAGACGAATTTAATGCAGGGGATAAAACTGTAGATGAAATCTATGCAGAATATTTACGGACTGTAAAAGAAGAGGAATCCAAAACACCACCTAATAATTTTCAACAAACGTATCACCACCAAACGCCACCAAAACCACAATGGACAAGCGAAGAGCTGGAGGCTTTTAAGACCTTGGAAGTAAATGCAGGTGCAGATTTTGACCAAATAAAAGTTTCTTACAAAACTCTTATCAAAAAATATCACCCTGACAAATTTCATAATGAACCAACAAAGTATAAAGCAGCCTTAGAACTTTCACAAAAAATTAATAGGGCTTTTGATATAATAGAAAAAAAATATGGAAAATAGACATTATTTTCTTGCAAAAATTTTATGTAGCTAAACAATGATAGACTTATTCAAAAGACTATTCCGAATAGGAAAAGTAGAAGTAAATAAAAAATTACAAAAAGCAGAAGACCCTGCCTTACTTATCGAACAGCAAATCAAAGAGCTAAAAACTGCTTTAGCCGAAAGTTTGCGAAGTTTGGCGGAGGTAAAGGCATCGCATATTCGTTCTAAACGAGAAACCGAACAGCAACTTGCTTTGGGACAGGAGTATGAACGTAAGGCAATTTTGCTATTACAAAAAGCACAATTTGGCGAAATAGATAGCAAACAAGCCGATTTGTTGGCAGCACAAGCCTTGAGCAGAAAAGAAGAAATTGAGAAAAGAGTGCAAGGAAATGCCAAAAACTTGTCTAATTATGAGGCAATGGTACGAAAACTCGAAGAAAATGCCGTACAACTCCGAAACCAAATAGACTCGTGGGAACAAGAACTGCGGGCATTAAAAGCACGTGCAAAAGTAAGCGAAGCAACGAGAAAACTGAATGAACAACTTTCTGGATTAGATATTAATGGCACTGTTACCATGATGAATCGTCTAAAAGAAAATGTGGAACAACAAGAAGCATTGGTAGATTCTTATAATGTGGTAATTGGAAATCAAAATTCATTAGATGCCGAAATAGACAAAATTCTTGGAGGAAGTTTTTCGCCACAAGTAAATGATAAATTGGCGGCACTCAAAAATAATTTGAAAATAGAGGACACACTTGCACCACCTCCACCAAACGAGCAGTTAAATCAAGAAATAGAAAGATTGAAAGAACAATTAAAAAAGAAATAAAGAAAACTATTTTTTATTGCGTATAGCATAGACCTTATTTTTATTGCTAAGTAATGGATAACCAATGACTTAGAAACAAAAAATATTTTTGCTAATAAAGTCTATGCTACAAACCTTTCTTATTAGGAATAAAAAAATATTAAATTACATTTTTTTATGATATATTATTTTTTTTTTGCATTTTTGTAATATTCCTAATTACATAATCAATGTCGACATCTCCACTAAATAGAAATATTGCACCAACGGTGCATAGTATCAAACAATTTGATTTAGTAAAACCACAAGCAGAAATTTTAGCCAACGGTTTGCGTTGGAATCATATACAAGCAGGCAAACAAACTGCGGTATCTGTGCAACTAATTTTTAGGGCTGGAACTTGGTTTGCACCTTCACGAGAAATAGCTGCTTTTACAGCACGTATGCTCAATGAAGGCACAAGTACCAAAACCTCTGCACAAATAGCTGAAGAAGTAGATAAATATGGCTCCTTTTTAGAAATTTCGTCTGGAAATGACTATGCAACCATCGAAGTATATGCTTTGTCAAAATATTTAGCACCAATGTTAGCATTGGTAAAAGAATTATTGACAGAGGCTACTTTTCCCGAAAAAGAATTACAACAAGTAAAAGATAGCAATATTCAAAATATTAAAGTTAATAATGAAAAAACCTCTGTAGTGGCTTCAGCAAAATTTAGAACCCTACTTTTTGGCGATAATACACCTTATGGCGTAGAAATGATGGTGGAAGAGGTGGAAAGAGTACAACAAAAACAATTAGTAGCATTTTATCAAGAGGCATTTTATCAACAACCATTTGAAGTGCTAAGTGCAGGAAATTTGACAGATAGTGAAAAAAATGAAATTAGGAATTTTTTAAATTCCTTGACCATAAAACCTGCCAATAAAGTTTTAGAAACTCCTAAAATGGTAATTTCTGGGGACAAAAAACGAGGGCAACTTTATTTGGCAAAAGATGATGCTTTGCAAAGTTCTATTCGTATTGGAAAACCTTTGTTTTTGCGAACAAGTGAAGACTATATGGTTATGCGTGTGTTGAATGAAATTCTTGGGGGATATTTTGGCTCTCGTTTGATGAGTAATATTCGCGAGGAAAAAGGATATACATACAGCATTAGTTCGTCTTTGCAATTTAATAGAAATGCGGGCTATTTGATTATTGGCACAGATGTAAAAAAAGAGGTAAAAGAAGAAACAAAAACAGAAATATTCAAAGAAATGCAAATTCTTTGTAACGAAAAAGTACCAAAAGAAGAGCTTGCAATGGTCAAAAACTATATGAAAGGGGCTTTTGTAAATTCTTTGGGAACTCCATTTGCGATTGCAGACAAGTACAGAAATATGTTTTTGTTTGATTTACCTGCCGATTATTACCAAAATTATTTGGCTGCGATTGATGCCGTAACTGCAAAAGAATTGCAAGAAATGGCAAAAAAATATTTGCATGGAGATTTTGTAGAAGTGGTTGTAGGTTAAAAAAATACCAATTAGATGCTCGAAAAAGATTTAGCTATTGTATATAAGTGTCTTGTAGGCTCACACGCATACGGAACAAATGTCGAAGGTTCGGATTTTGATTATAAAATGGTTTATATACAAAGTCCAGAATCTGTATTGGAAAATGGTTATCAAGAACAAATAAATTTTAGCAAAGATGAAACAGCATACGAAATTCGCCGTTTTGTAGAACTTTGTTGCACAGGAAACCCTACAATGTTGGAATTGTTGTATAGTCCTGAAGACTGTATTTTGCTAAAACACCCTGCTTTTGAACCACTACTTGCAAACCGAGATAAATTTTTGTCTAAATCTTGTAGATGGTCTTTTGGTGGCTATGCTTTTGCACAAATTGAAAAAGCCGAAGGACTAAACAAAAAAATGAATTGGGAAAAAACAAAAATAGAACGTAAAACTCCTATAGATTTTTGTTGGGTGGTACTTAGCAAAGAAACCCAAATAGCAAACACTAAAATTCCCAAACAAGGCGTATATCCATTACAAGATTGGTTGATTGCCAAAAAATTGAGCCAAAATAACGTAGTTTTGTCCAAACTAAACCATAGTAAAGAAGGGTATCAACTTTATATCTTGGAAAATTCGCATGGCATTGTAACAGATACCTCTAATGATTTGCGAACTTCAGAAACGCCTTTTGATGCTTTGCCTATTGCAACGGTTTTGTTTAATCCTGATGCCTATAGTCGACATTGCAAAGAGTATAAAGAGTATCAAGAGTGGCTTGCTAAACGAAATGTGCAAAGATATGTAGATATAGAAGGGCATGGGCAACAAATAGACGGCAAAAATCTATTGCATTGTGTACGGTTGTTAGATGTTGGGTTGGAAATTGCAGAACAAAAATTTATACAAGTTCGAAGACCTAATGCCCCTTATTTGATAGAAATTCGCAAAGGCAAACACGATTTAAAAAGTATTTTGACTGCTTGTAGAGAAAAACTACATAATTTAGATAATGCTTATGAAAATTCTACTTTACCTAATAAAGTAGATAGAGATTTTTTTATGCAATTACTACCCAACATACGAAAAACATACATAGCACAGCAATAAGGAAACATTGCAATAATAAACTTTCAGAAAAACTGTACTCTTTAAAAAAGTACAGTTTTTTTTGAAAGTGTGTTTGGAGGTAATGCGTATTTTGGAATACAGACCTAAAAATTTACCAACAATAAACAACTTGAAAATCTTTACTCTCTATTATCTTGATATAATAAAACTCTTTGTACAAGTTGTATTTCTCACATTTAAAGTTATAAAATACACTCCCGAAGCTACTTGTTGCAGATTAATCGTATCATCAAAATTTGTTAAAACTCCAGATGTAAATTTTTTGCCTATTGCATCTGTAATTATATAGGGGATATTTTCTAAATACACCTGAGGATTACAAAGGTTTCCATTTTCCGTTATTCCAATCCTAACTATACCATCATTCGGGTTAGGGAAAACTGAAACATTCAGGCAATTTTCTGCAACAGAGGTATCAGTTAAATTAACAGGAATATCCATATCAAAAAAGACTTGTCCTGTCAAAGGATTAATTACCTTGAGATACATTCCAAAATTATTTTTCAAAGGTATCATTAAAGTATTATCAATGGTTTCGTTGAAAGACTGATAAACATTTTCTGTTGCCTTTTCTACCACTTGATAAATTAAAGGGCAACCATTGCTATTACTTCTTGTTATTACCAACTTATCACAATTTTTATCAAAACTAAAATCATTTGTAGTTGGTGGTACAGGAATTTTAAAGGTTTTTGTATCACTTGCCCCATTTGGAAAATAGCAAGTTGCCCCATTTTTATAACGATAAACTAACAAATAACTACCTGGCAAAGTCTCTGTAATCGTATAAGTTCCATTATTGCCTTTACCTAAGTATTTTGTCCCTGTTGTCGTACTCAATACCAAGTCTCCATCATTGGCTAAATTGCCGATAATTGTAAAAGGTTTACCACAACTCATGAGAGGGACATTTATTAAACGAGGAACTAATGGCTGTTGCCTCTGAATATAAATACTATCAGTCAAAACTTCGCAGACAGTACCATTGTTGATTCTTACACCAATATACAATTTCATCCAGCCCGATAATAAATTATACCCTTGAATTGCATCAAATAAAATATTGCTTGTATTAGATACATTTCGACCTGCTAACATACTTCGATAAGTTATCTCTCGAGTTGTAATTGGCAAATTTACCCCAACAAAAATATTGTTTGCACCTATACAGTCTCTTAAAGTATCACCACTTATTCGTGTACCATCTCGGTTAATGTAGTGCAAATTTGGCGGAGTAATAATCTCTACTTTTACAGGATTTGTTGATATACTACAACCTAATTTAGTTATTTTTGTGCAGGTGTAATTTCCTATTTCTTTGGTTTGTAATACACCGACTTCTGTACTTAAATTTCGTGTGAATAATACACCATTGCGATACCACTGATATTTTGCGGTTAAATCATCTACATTTACTCTAATTTCTGCAGTGCCATTTAAGCAAATTTCATACACACTCTGCGGGGAAACAAGAGAAATTTGTGGTTCTTCAACTACTATATTTATTCGAGTTGGCAAAGATGCGCAACCTGCCAAAGCCACCAAAATAGTAACATTACCGTTTTTTGAAATACCATCAAGATGAATGACTGCACGACCCTTGCCTTTAAATTCGCCATTTACAGAAATATTTGCCTCTTTATTCGCTGTTGTAATAATTAAACTGTCCACCTCTGAACGACAAAAAGTGTATTTATTTTCCAAACCTGAAATTTCTTTGCCCCTAAAACTTACTTTATAATTTGGATTTACGTAATTTATTTGAACAATATTAGAAGTGTCAGATTCGCAACGAACTTGACTTTTTAAAGTATCAGTTGCTACAATTCTACGTACCCAAATCGTGTCTGTAATGCCCGAAACTCTGTATTTTAGACTATCAGAACTGACTGTAACCCAATTAGCTCCTTTGTTTTTGCGTTGCCAGATATAGAACATTTTGTTGTCACCACCTCGCACAGTAGAACCCAAGATGTCCATAAAAGGCATATTTACAGAACAATAAGAATTTTGACTTACGTTATTCAAATCTATTACATTGCTTGTGAAAGGAGGCAAAACCGTATAATTTACAGTATCTCTTTTCGCACAATTTGTGCCTATGTGCGTTGCTATAATTACATCGTAGCCACTGCCTAAACGTGCATAACTCAATTTTCCATTGCGAATGGTGTCATTTCGAGAAATAATTGTGTAGTTTACGCTGTCTTTCTTGAAGTTATAGGAAATTGGACTGCCGTAACAAAGTGTAGAGTCATTTGGACTGCGGAATAACTCGTCATTCTGCCTTACAATTATCCGTTTTGCGGGCAATGTGCAACCCTTATCTGTACGAGGACGAATATAATAAATAATTTCAGTTGTCCTTGCAACATTTGCATTATGAGTTGGCAAAAACTTAGCATTGATACCAAGAGTTACGAAGGTTGTAAAACTTGGTGATGTTGAAATTTCTACCTTATTGGTATTATTTAATGCAATACTGTCTTTATAAAGATAGCACCAATTTCTATAAATATTTTTCAAGGTATCAGGTTTTGGATAAACAATAATTCGCTGTTTTTGAGTACGAATTTGCTTACAAATAGTATCGCCAACCTCTAAATGATTTTGTGCCTGAACAAGCAATGTTTTTGTAGTTTGTAACGAAATCGAAATGCTTAATGTATCACCATTTCCTCTATGTAATCTCGGTGTTAAGCCCGTTAAATGTGAATTTGTGGCACTATCAACTACAACATAGTTCAAATCTGTTTTAGAGTTGGCAATCAATAACTTAACAAAATTTTCGGGACACGTAGCATTTGTACTCACCAAAACTGGCGAAGCTATATTTTCGATTGGCAAGACTTTTACTACATAAGTTTTTGTTACTGTCAAACTATCGTGAGTAAAACTACTTGTAAACCTGAAAAATCCTGTGTTACAACTTGCTTTAACTTTGATACTATCGTTATTGCTTGTTACAAAAATTCCGCTACTTATGGCAGATATTCTTGTAAACAAATCATTACGAATACTATCCTTGTCAATAACCAAATAATTACGCAAAGCTTTGTTAATTTCTCTCCCTGCAATAACTGTCAAGGTGTCTGTATTAGGCATAATACCAACAGCTTGGGATTTAAACAAACTAAATTTTGTGTTTGTGGCAGTTTTTGAAATGCTATCAACATTAATTAATTGTTGTGCAGTTTCAATACTCAATTTGCGACTTGGAAATTGCGGGGCAAATATTTTCTTAAAATTTCCATCCTCCCACATACCTACATAATAAAATGCAGGATTTGTAGGAAAATTAGGTATAGGAATATCAACCACTGCCCGAATTGCTAATTGGTCGGGGCTATTTGCTTGCAATTTTGTAAGTTCATACGTTGTTGGAATTACAGAAATTAAACCTAATGGGTTGTAATTTACATTGTATTTTTTAGAAATAACAACACTATCAATTCCAGTGCTTTGCACTGAAATATTAGGCAACGGATATTGAACAGTTTGTGGAAACTGTACCGTTTTTTGCTGGTTTGTGTGTAGTAAACTTTGCAAATTTACGGTGTAATTCCGATTTTGAGCTATTAAAGTATCTCTTTCAAACCCAAAAGTGTGCAGACTTAACAAGGTTTGTTTTGTTGCATAAATATCTGTCAAAGGCTGCGATATCACACCTAAAAACTTGTTTCCTGCATAAATAAGCACATTTTTAAACTTTGAAGTATCGCAAGCAAAAGTAATTTTAGCTATGTTTTCCGTAGGATTTGTGATAGCTGCTAAGGGAACATAGCTAATTTCTTTCTCTATGCTATCTCGTACAGTGCCATTGCCAACATAATAAACCTTAACAAAGTTTTTGCCTTCTCGCAAATCATAATTTACGGTTTGCAAACCTGTTGCGTTGATTTCTTGTAAGCTGCTATCTTTGCGAACAACAATATATTTTAGCAAATTTCTATCTGCATTGAGTTGCAAAGAAATTGTAGGCGAAGTGCTGATACTTCCTGTTACATTGGTACGCAAAGAAGGATTTACAATGTCTGTGCTTAGGGTTGCTGTAAACAAAGGCAGTTTGTGGTGTGTTTGCGTCAATAACTCCGCACTCACAGGCACACGCAGAGGCACATAACCACCTGCCAAAATCAGCAAACTGTCGCCAAGCTGCAAACCTCCCGAAAAACTGCCAATAGTATAAGCATTTTCGTCAGTTGTACCTACAAAACGGTAAATGCTGTCTGTGGTAGCTCGGTGAAAGATTTTTGCATTGCTCACATAAGAACCATACAAAGAAAAAGGTCTTGTAAGCGTAAAAGGTGCTATGCCAATAGTTCTGGAAAGACGATTTCCGAGTTTATCAAATGTAAACTGAACCGTAACAAGGCGAAGCCCGTTTTTTGAATACTCAATAAACGTAAGCTGATTTTGAAAATCAAAGCTATTTTTTTGCACCACTTGGGCAAAACTGTTGCCAAACAAGCAACTTAATAAAAGAAGAAAAATATATCGTAAAAACATATAGGTTGATTTTTTAGGGTTAAAAAGTTTGATGAAATACCTATCCAAAAGGTGGGTTTTGGATAGGTAGTGGTAAATTATTAGTACGTAATGTTTTAATTCCAGAAAAGTCCAATTAATTCATCTCCGTACTCTTTTAGATGTTTCTGCCATTGTCCTTTTGTAGTTATATCCCACATTGTATCTAACAATGGACTACTTATATCAACTCCTGCTTTTCCTCTTGGTGTAGTTTTTAATATAAGATTTAATATTGGGTTGGCTTTTACTGCTGCTTTTACTGCTGCATCTATTCCATTACCCATTGCTGCCCTTGCCAATCCACTACTAGCATAAGCAATAGCTTTTTCTTTTAATGTTGTAAATAATGGATTTGCGATTGCATTTTTTACATACCCATTTAAAGTTTTAGTAATTGCTAATTCTCCAAGTTTTCCTAACCCAGCACCTATAATTATACTTTCTGCAATATTTTGATTAACTCCCCAAATTTTTGCATTTGCCATTTCCATATGGTAATTAGCGGTAGCATAATCACCATCATAAACAGCAACTAAGCCATTACCAACATCTCCAAATGATGTAACTACATCATACAAATAGTTTGGTGCATTTATTACGATATTTGTTATTCCTCCCCATACTCCACCTGCTAAATAAGCATTAGTCCCCTTCGGGTCAATATTCTTAACAGGATTATTATCTGCATACGGATACAAATTTGCGTGCCATATTGGGTCTTCTGATAAAAACCGACCATCATTCAACGAAACGTACCTCGCCTGCATAAAAAGCAAATCTTCGTTTTCAGCACTAACACCGAAAGCACCTACATATTGAAAACGGTTTTTGTCTTCTTCATATTTTTGCGAGACAGTACCATACGCATCTGTTTTGTAGTCGTATTGGTGGCTCACACTTCCGTCTGGTCGGCACATTGCTAAAATACTACCTTGTAAGTTGGCGTGATAAGTCCGATAATCTCCATTGCTTTTTATTCGCAAACTCAAACCATTTAAGCCCGAAACATAGTAGTTTTTTACATTTTGGTTTTCGTCCAATTCATACAAGAGTTGCCCCGATAAATCCCGCACTTCATACGTTATTTCTGCTGTGCTTGTAGCTGTTTCTTTGCGTGCAGCTACTCTGCGTTTGCCCATTGCGTCTGTTTGATACCCTAACATTGTTACGTTATCTTTCTTATAACTCCGTAAATTTCCTGTTTCGTTCCACGTATATTCGTGGGCTGTGCCTCCTATGCTGATGAGTTCCCCATTTGCGTTATATACGTAAGGCTGCACCACACCATTAGGCAAAGTTCGAGTAGCAATTCGGTTGTTTTCGTGTGTATATGTTGTTACACCAAGCATTGAAGCAGGTATTACAATATCCTCATATGGTTCTGTACTTTTTAACAAAGTCGGGTTATTCCATTTATCATAATCAAAACCATAACCAAGCACAATTTTGCTATCTACATTGCGTTTTGTCCAAAATGATTTCAGTCTTCGAGCTTCGTCATACAGTAATTCTGTACTAATTCCATTTGGATAATTCACCCTTTTCAGTTGGTTATTGGCGTAATACACATAACTCATTCTGTGGTTTTGTCCGTTGATGCTTGCCGTAATAGCCTTTACTCTACCCCAAGTATCATAAGTATTTTCTACTACCAAAGCCCCAGCATTGTAAAACGTCTTTTTAATTCGACCACCATTGGTGTACTCATAACGGTAAATTTCTTTGCCAAGCCTTACGTCATACACACGAGTTAAACGGTTTAGTTCATCATAAAAGAAATTAAATCTTCCGTATTCGTCATTTTTTGCAGATGTTAGCAAAGTTGGTCTTGTTGGGTCATCATACCTTAGTTCACTTAACAAATTATCTCCTGTATCAAAAAAATTATTTTGATTAGCATCATAATACGTTTTAGTTGGCAATAAGTTAGCGTCATACTCTTGCTTAATGCGTTTTCCGTCACAACGTGTCATAAAGTCTAATGTTCCATTGTTGTTAAAATCCCATTTGCGTGTATAGCCACCAAAGCTAACTTCTCGGAGGATGTCGAGATGTTTGTCATACTTCATTGTGGTTTTTTGCCCTAATTCATTCTCAATTTCTATTAAATTGCCGTTGTCATCAAATTTCATTAACAAATCCACTTCATCAGCAGCATTTACGCCTGTGCCTGTAAGTGTTTTCTTAGTAACTCTATCTAAATTATCAACTTGATATTTTACAGCCTTTGTTACACCATTTTGTGTAGTGAAAGAGCCTGTTAAAATTCCCGCCGCATCAATGCCATTATTTACTTCTGTTAAAGCATTGAAAGTTTTTGATGCACCACCAAACCTGTCATACACAACACCAGACCATCTGCCCTCTGCATCTGTGGTTTTGGTAATTCCTCCCCAAGAATTTCGTTCTATGGTAACAGAGCCTGTCGTTGTGTCTTGTGGTCTTACTTCTATTAAATTTCCAAATGCATCACGTTTATAAATCACAAAATACCCATCAGCATCTATATACTTAATCAAGTCATTTGTTGAGTTGTAGAAAAACTCTTCGTTTGTGGTGCGTGTTACATTGCCTATTGTCCCTGTTATTGTACGAGTAAGCATATTACCATAAATATCATAAGTTAGTACAGTTGTGATATTTTCCTGAATAATTTTAGTCGGCAAACTTGGATTATTCACATCTGTAAACTCACGGTTTATGTCTTGAATAGCATTGCGATTTCTAGTTTCATTGCCATTTCCATCTCTGGTGGTGGTGGTAGTTCGGGGTGTACTGCCATCATCAACAGTTATTTCTGACACATTGCCTTGTGCTTCATTTGTAATTTTAATAGTAGAATAACCAGTACCGCCTGTTGAGCTTAGTGTTTCTTGTGCAATGAGTTTTTTGTCTTTGTACTTGTTGTTAATGGAGTTTCCATTCGGCAATTTCACTTGTGAAAGCATATTTTCGCCATTCTTCAAATTTTTGTTTGCATTTGCCGAATTATTATTGCCATACTGGAAATAGCTTGGTTTGGTATCTGCGTTAATAAAAGTTTGCAAATTATTACCTGCATAGTCAAACTGTAAAAACCTGTTTTTCAGATTTTCTTCATCTACTCTTTCTACAAAATTAGTTCCTGCTTTGTATGTGTATGAATACGCAGGTGCAGGCGAATTGATGCCAATAGCTTTCACCCTTTTTAATCGTAAGACTTGATAAGGCTTGCTATCAGGGTTTAAAGCAGGCTCGTATTCGAGTGTAATTCGTTTGCCACTTACTGCCGAATTTCTATTTTCAATAGACACCAACAAATAAGGTGCTTTGCTAATTCCTGTATTTGCTAACCGTTGAAAAGTATATTTGTCTTGGTTTTTTGCTGTTAATACGTAAGTGTCTGTACCAATTTTTCGTAATTTGCCTTTATTGTCCATGTCTTGTGCCACAGGATTTGCCAAATCTTTATAAACAGAAGCCGAAGCACCACTCATTAAAACAAGCCTATCATCTGTTGCCATTAAACCTGTGATGCCATTGAACTGTAAAATATAAGCCTGATAATTATGCGACCAACCACGCCCAAAAATTTCTAATTCATTAGGAAATAACTCTTTGGCTAATTCCACTTGTGCCGAAGAGTAGCTAATACCAACTCCGAAGGGCAAACCGTGATGCGAAACAGCCAAACCACTTAAAGAGTAATTAAAAATACCATTTCCTTGACCATCAATATTTGAATTAGTTTCTACAATAGAATTAGGTTCAAAAAAGTTGTCTTTATTCGTAAACTCTGCCACATTTGGCATTGGAGTTTGTCCCGAAAAGTTATTTACACAACGCCACAGCATAATAAATGCTTCTTCTCTTGTGATATTATCATTAGGTCGGAATGTAGCCTGTGTTGTAATTCCTAATTCTTTTGCACGAAAAGCATACAAATACTGCACATCTGTTATGAGCATATCCGTAAAGGGATTAGGCAAACTTAACGCAGAGTTTGGTGCAGGTTTAATATTGAGTGCCTCAAACAAAGCCTTTGTAAAATTGGCTCTTGTGATGAAGTCATTGCCTCTAAATGCGTAAAAACTATGGTCGAAAGCTGTTGGTGCATCATCATATTCTAAGTATGCGAGAAATTTTGCCCATTTTCTTAGTTTTTTCCGCTCTATTGTATCAGCAGGATTTTCTCGCAAATCTGCAAAAAGCACTTTCCAACTATCAGTTATGGTTGTTGCATTGTCATTGCCCGAAAACAATGCCTTGAACAAAATAGCTGCCACCTCGTGTCTTTGTATTGCATTAGCCCTATTATTAGCCATATTTTGCGGTCTAATAATAATATTCCTTTTTATCAAATCACAAGTGGCATCAAAGGGTACACCAGCAATGACATTGGTAATATTCAATGGGTGATTACAGTCCAACATCCACGTAAAATCTTGTGCAGTCAAGTTGCCTGTTAAGTTCGTAGCATCACGAAAAACAGGTGTGAACAAATAACCAGCTTTTGTAGGTGTAATTGTAGGGTTACAACCACAAGGTATGTTATCAAGTTGATAATTTCCTGTTGCACTGTTCGCAGTTGTTGTCCTATTCAATGTGCCTGTTGGTGCGGTTGTTGTGCCTGTTACAGTTATCAAACCATCAAGTGCTGAGCTTATTGTACCTGAAATAGAATATGTTTTTTGTACTAAAGTAAAATTTCGTGTAACATTACTTACCACATTAGAAATTGTTGCAGTTTGTGGTAAGTAACAAGTACGATTAACTACAATTCCTACGGAAGCAGTGCCACAAGGCACATCACTTATAGTATAAAAAGCCCCACTTCTCGCAACTGTGCCGACTGTTGAAGTTACCACTGCATCAGCAGGAGAAACAGAACCTGAAATTGTTTGTGAGTTCAATGTTCCTGTAAAATTGACAATAACATTGCTCGATAAATTTGCAACACTTTGGTTATTGTTTGAAAATGAATAACACGGATGATAAGCACTTACAGTAACCGAAGACCCACATAATTCTGTTACAGAATAGTTCCCAAAGGCATTGCTTGTTGTAACATTTCCACTTGTTGTTGATATGGTAACATTGGGTATATTTCCAGCATTGCCCGAAACTGTATAATATTTCTGTGTTAAACTCACATTTTCTGAAATTGGCGAACAAACAGCATAGTGATTTTTTGTTGTAGGTGTCAAACAAAAACCTAAAAAACTCAAACTAACAGAGGAAATTGCATTAACTGTAACAGTATAATTTCCACCTACAATACTTACATTTGCCTCGTGAGGGTAATTATCAGTTCTCAAATTACCAACTAAAATGCTTGTTGCATTTGTAGTTCCCGAAATTGTTGTTCTTTTTGGCGTTAAACTCGTACTTATTTGGTTATTTCCATAGTTATTTAGTGCAACTTGTTTTGTTTCATAACAAGTTGCAGAAATTGAAACACTACCCAAAGAACAAGCTGTAGTAGCCAAAGTATAAAAACCACTCGAATTTGTATAAACATCTACGCCATTAAAACTAACTTTTGCGTTCGCTATTGCTTGTCCGTTTTTGCTGTCTGTAATTGTGCCTGAAATAGTTACATCATTACCCGAAGTGGTAAAATTACTACCACTTACAAAGCCACTTGAATTGCTGCTGCAATCCGTTCTAACTCTGTATTCATATTCCGTGCAAATTGCTAATCCTGTTAAAGAATAACTTGTTCCTGTTGTTGTTCCAGAATTCCAAGAACTAGAATTTACGGCTTTGTATTCTACTGTATAACCTGTTGCACCACTTGAAGCAGTCCAAGAAACTGTTGCGGAAGTTGAAGTGATGTTACTTGATGTTGGAGAAGTTGGGGGATTACAAGGAGTAGAAGCTGTTGTGCAACAAGAACTTGATGAATAAGCAACTTCTCCATTACAATAATTAGCACGTACTCTTACACAATAGTTTGTATTTTCTGATAAATTAGAAAAATCTCCTGAATTAGAAGAATAATTAATTGTTTTGGTAGCTAAAATAGAATTGAAAGTGTTATCTGTTGCTAATTCTGCTGTGTAATTAGTTGCATTAGCCACTCCATTAAAAGAAAACGATAGTTGAGAAGTTGTAGTTGAGCAAGCTAAATTAGTAGGAGCAGGCAACGTACTTTTTGTTATTTCCCATTGGTTTAATACATAACGCGAATTTGTGGGACTTAACCGACAATCAGCTATAACACAAGGATTTCCAGAACTACAACTTGTCCCTCTGTTTTCGTACCAAATAAGATAACGCATAGTTTCACCTGTTGTTTGTGGAGCATCCGAAGCAGGAATTGGAATTCTTATAGATGTTACATTGCAAGACTGATTGTCGTGATTTTGGTCATAAACAGTTATCAACCCGCCTGTAGATGGTGACCTCCAAACAATAATTCTTGCATCACAAATAAATTTAGCACCTGAAATTGGTTTCTCAATGTATACCACTAATTGACAATTTTCTTCTACAATTTTTCCACGTATCCAATAGTTTGGCTCAACAAGATAACCATTTTGTATGGTATTATACTGCATCGGATTAGAAATAAGACCACCTTCTCGACAAGAACCTTGTGGGCTAAGAGCAATGGAATACAAAACTTGCCCCAAAACCTCCATATTGCTCACCAAACCAAGCAGGAGCAGCATAATAAGAATTTTTGAAATTTTGAGTAATCTTTTCATATCTATAAAAGTTAAAATAGGTTAAATTGTTATTTTATTCTCTACGCAAGTTATAAAAATAATGTTACAAAAAATTAAAAATATTTTAATTTTTTGTAATTAAACCACTATTTTAAGTTATTTTGAATATATCAAATAATTTTAATTTTAAAATTTATAAATTTACGTAAATTTACAATAATTTATATAAATTTAATTTATATAATTATATAAATTTACGTGAATTATTAGTAATTTATTGAATATTTAGTAATTTGCCTTAAAAATGAATTATATATGGAAAACTCATTAGGAATTTATCGAATGGCAGTGGCAGATACGCTATTTTTTGCCAAAAACATTTTGGGATTTGAAAATAAAGCTATTTCTCAGAATATTGCAATACAAGAGAGTGTTTTATCAAGGTTAAAAACGCAACAATACGGAAAACAACTTCCTTATTACAAAGATTTATACAACAAACTGCTAACTTTTTTAGAAAAACAGACAAAATATGATTACCTACAAGAGTTACAAAATCTAAAAGACCAGCACGCAAAGCATCTATTTAATCATATTGAGTTAGCAAAACCAATAAATTTGACTACTAAAAATGAGATAAGTAGCAGCACAGCAAATACAAATCATGGGACTTTTGACAAAAATTTAGTTAGAGGTTTTTCAGGTACGTATGACATTTATCATTTAGCAAGCAATATTCGCGAGGGTGCTATATCAAAATCAGTTTTAACAATAGGTTTCGATGGTGTTGCTATTCTTGTAGTTCCTACCGAAAACGACAATACTGCCAGAAGAGAAGGGGTCTTTAGAATTTCTATTGGGCAGTCTTATCTGTTTTTAGAATTTCCCGAAAATCTGGAAAAGCACGAATTTCCGCTATATTTCTGTATTTACGCCTCAAAAGACAAACGCAATGGCTACGAGGCTGTTTATTTTGGAATTGGTAGGTTCTCCAAAAAACCAATGGTAGATAAAGCATATTTCATTAAAATAGATGACAATACACAAAGTTTACCTTTGCGTTTTTATGCGCAAAATGGCAGATTTATCGACCTCGAAAAAAGTTTTGAAATAGATTTGCTAAATTTTTTATTGGGTGCAACTGCCAATTCCAAAATAGATGCTTTATCAATCCATGAAATGGTAAAAATGAATTTAATTAGTAATCCATTAATAAAATGGTTAAATACTTATAATAAAATTGCAGGAGTTTATACCTCCTATTCGCACAATTTTAAATTAGAAACAGAAGAAAGTGAAATTATTGCTATGCCTATTGAAATTCTACCAAATGGCGTAGTATATTGTAAAGGCAGCAAAAATCTTTACATTGGTAGGTGTCGTTGGGACGGAGGAGCATTAGCAATCCAGCTATACGAGAGAAAAGCCTATAATAGCGAGGTAAAAGAAGTTTATTTAGGTTTTATGATGTATTTTATAGGTAGGTCGGGTTCTACTACTTATAACTCTGGCATATTTGCCTTTCTAGAAGACCAAAATAATTTAGCTTGTGGGCGTGAAATTTTGGTGAAGGAAAAAGACGTTGTCTTTGAAGATATGCTTTACCGAACTATTCCTTTTTCCAAGAAAGATGCTTCTTACAGAGAACTCAATACACAAACACATATTTGTGATTATTTATTTGGTAAAACCGACAACGAAATTATCGTAAAACCTCTGCCAAAAAACGCCTCACAAGGTATTAACCGAGATTACGAAGACTATGGATTAGATTTTTTTCACGCAAGTTTAGGTTATGCTTTGCAAGAAAATGATGTTAAAACAAAATCTATGCTCAAAAAAGCATTTTCGCATGGTTTTGCAACTACTGCTAAAGAACGGAAAATATTGGAAGAATACACAGAAAAAGGCAAAATCTTACATAAATATTTAAAATGGATAGAAGATGAGCGGAATAAAATGCACTAAAGAAAAGTGTGGCGTTGTGTGGTGGTTACAATTTTGAGAAACTGCAACCACCACACAACTTGCAACTACTCTTTACTTCCTACCACACATTTTAACTGCCAATCTTCCCTTTCGCCTTTTAGGTTAAAGGTTTGAATATGAATAAGATAGTAGCCAATTCTTGCTTTTTCGCCACTATCTCTGTCGCCGTCCCAGCGGAAAAAACCTTCTGTTCCCAAAATTTGACTTTGCAATAACGTCTTAATTTTGCGACCTTCACTGTCATATACGGTGCCATTGGCTACAAAACCTGTTTGGTTACATGCATAACGGATAAAAGCAAAATCTTGCCAGCCATCACTATCGGGAGTAATTACTTCATTTTCTACCCACCAACATTTATTTTGTTGCAAAATATTACCTTTTGCTTGTGAGTTTTTGTAGCCCGCAGTCCCAAATTTTGGTGCTGCTGCCGAAAACCAGTTGTTTTTGTCATTTGTAGCTACTTCAAAATCTATTCTTTCCAAACTAACCCCACTTTTATCGTCTAACAATTTGAAATGATAGTCTTTGTCGTAATCAAATCTATCTATAATTAAATTATCAAAACGCATAAGAATAATGCTTCCACTTTCATCAGAATACGTAGGAATAGCTGTTTCTATCCAAACACTATCTGCACCTTGTGGATATTGTGTTTTTAATTGTAGTAAATTTGGTGTAAATACCATGTAAGATTTTGGTGCAATAATCAAAGTTTGTGTACTAACAATTTTCTTGTTTTCTATTTGTCCATTGTAAACCCTTGTCAAACCCCAGTCTTTCAAATCTATAAATTTATCTGATTGGTTGTAAATTTCTACAAAATCAACTCCACCTACAGGCGGATTAAATAAAACTTCGTTAAGCAACAAATCTCCTTTTTCGCCAAGTTCGGGCAGTACAAAAATTTTATTTTGGGTAGTAGCAATACTATTCTTGCTGCAATCTGCCACTCCAAAAACCGCCAAATTATACACAGTTTTAGGTGCTATGATATTTTGCAAGTTTAAAATAATGCTCGTATTGGCATTGGTAGAAAACTGAACTTGTTGCACAAAATTAATAATATTGCTATTATTTTTGCTATCTGTAATTTTGTAACTTGCTGCTAATGAGCTTAAACTGTCTAATTTTTCATTAAAAACTAATCGCAAAGTTTTATTATCTACCACTTCAACACGTTGTAAAATAGGTGCTTGAGTGTCGGGATTTGGTTTTGCAACAGAGTTGGTAGTGGCAGGAGTGCCACCATTTTTATTTTCGGAGGCAATCCAATTTGCAGTTTGCACACAGGGAAAATTTATATCTATCATTTCCAAAGCCCAACCACCATCTGCTTTTTCACTATCTCGAAACCACGAAATATTATACAAAATATCAAAAACTAAATTGTTTCTTGCATTGCGAATTGTCAGCGTATCACCATCATTTGCCAAACTTATCCAAGGAGAAAGACCAAAAACAACGCTATTAGGTGCATATTTTTTAAAATTTTCTACCGAACTTGTAGGGCAGAGTAGCACGTAAGTTTTAGGCAAAATAATCAAATTACTAAATTTAGCAATACTTGTTCCATTAGTCAAAGTTGCTCCTTGTAAATTAATAATTTTATTAGTAGGGTTATACAATTCTATGTATTCACTTTCAGGCAAATTGACAGTAGGGGAGGGGTCAGGCAATAATTCGGTAATAATAATATCATTTTGTTGTGGACTTTCACCCAAACCAAACGTAAAATTTTGCAACTTCATAGGATTTCCTGTGCAATCTTTTATATTTTTTACCTGCAATTCGTACACAATACTCACACTTAATCTTTTGGTTTGTAAAATGACTATTTTGTTATCTTTTAAGGTAACTTTTTCAATTTCTATATTCGGAATAATGCTGTAATTTTGTAAATCTGCAACAGAAGCACTATCTAATTTTTCGTTAAAAATAATTTGTAATGTGCTGTTATTCAAGGTATTAAGACTTTCTATACTTGGAAAAATAGTATCAGGGTTGCTTGTTTTTACCGAGTTTTCACGTGCAGGAGTACCTCCGCTTGTGTGTGTAGATGCCCGCCAATTACTTGCTTCTAAGCAAGGAAAATTTGTATCTATCATTTCCAAACTCCAACCTCCCAATTTTTTAACTTCATCACGATACCACGTATCCAAAAAATCAACAGTATGTATAACAGATTTTTGTCCATTCAACAAACTTAATTTTTCGCCTGTATTGTTCAAAGAAGGAAAGTCAATTACTCCAATAATTCTCGAATTTGGAAATGTACCATTCAACGCATTTTTAAAGATTTCTGTAGAACTTGTGCTACACAAAATAGCATATTCCTGTGGTTTCAAAACTGTATTTGGCAGATTAATCGTATTTGTTTCGTCTTGTAGTCGCACAGTTCCCAAATCTATCAGTTTTGTAGAGTTGTTAAAAATCTCAATATACTCTCTATCAGGTAGTTGCACCGTTGGCGATGCGTCTGCCATCAGTTCTGTTATCAACAATTCGTTACTTTGTGGGCTTGTACCTTTGCCAAAAAGTACCGAACTAAACACAGTTTCATTGCCCGAACAATCTTTAATTTTCTGTGCTTGTAATTCATATAAAATATTGGTATTCAATAAGTTAGCGGTAATTATTTTTGTAGTTTTGTTGTCTATAAAAATGATTTCCTTTATTTCTATTGTAGGAATTATGCCAAAATTAGCTTTGTTTGTGATGGTCAAACTATCCATTTTTTCACTAAAATTTACCTCTAATTCCGTGTTACTTAGCCATTTTATGCCTGTAAGATTTGGTGCAATTTTGTCAATATTTTCTGCTTTTATACTGTTTTCTTGTGTTGGAGTTCCGCCTCTTGCATCTATGGAGGCAGCCCAATTTTCCGACTCCCCACAAATATTATTTACGTCTATCATTTCCAAACTCCAACCACCTTGTTTTTTTACATCATCTTTATACCAAGTATCCGAGTAAATAACTTGTACGATTGAGCTACTTCCGTTTAAAATTTCCAATTTTTCCCCTGCATTTGCCAAGGAAGGCAAACTCGAAACTCCCACAATTTTGTCCCTATTTACCACTTTTGCCAAACTATCTACCCTTGTCGTATTGCACAAAATGACATAGTTTTTTGCAGGAATTACAAAATTTGGCAAGTTAATTTTTGTGTTGTCATCGGCTAATTGCAAACCATTAAGAGATAGCAAATCTGTTGAATTATTGTAAATTTCTATCCATTCGCACAAAGGTAATTTTACCGCAGGGCTTTCATCTGCAAAAATTTCTGTAATCACCAATTCGCCTTTTTGTGGACTTCGTCCCAAACCAAAATCTAAGGAAGTATTTAAAATATTTCCACTGCAATCTGCTGTATTGGAGATACTTAGCTTATAGGTAATGCTTGTATTGATTGGATTTTGCAAAGTAATTTGTATTTGTCTATCCGATTTTAGGGCAATATTTTGTATAGAAATAATAGGATTTGTAACAAAATTTGCAAGATTTTTTATACTATTTTCATTCATTTTTTCATTAAAACTTACTTCTATATTTTTGTTATCAAGCACACGAAAACCTGCTATTTTGGGTGCTTCTGTATCCTTATTTGTTCGTGAAACCGAGTTTTTCAAATTTGGTGTACCACCTCGAAAATGGGTGCTTGCAGTCCAATTTATAGCCTCGCCACAAGGAAAATTTGTGTCTATCATTTCCAAACTCCAGCCACCAAGTTTTTTCGTTTCGTTGCCATACCAAGAATCAGAATAAGTAACAGAATGAATTATAATAGGCTGAAGTCTATTGTATGTTGCCGTATCAGATAAAGTTAATTTTTCGCCTATGTTTGCTAAAGATGGAAAATTTGTAATTCCCAAAGCCCCCAAACTATCTGCTTTTGTAGTTCCCGATAATGTAAGATATTCGCCAGATTTAATGATTTTTTGCGGTAAAATTATACTACCATTTTCATCACTCAACTGAATAGAACCTAAATTAATTATACGATTAGAGGCATTATAAATTTCGATATATTCTGCCAAAGGCAAGCCAACACGTGGAGTTTCGTCTGCCATAATTTCTGTAATTAACAAATCATTTTCTTTTGCTCTTGTGCCTATTGCAAATTGAAAACTTGTATTTGCTTGATTTTCAGCACAATCTTTGATATTTTTTGCCGAAATTGTGTAAAGTGTTGCACTGTCTAAATTTGTATTGGTGTTGAGTAATACTTTTGTTGCAGACAAATATTGCAAATTCCTAATTCCTAAACCATTGCTAATCAAATAGTTAGAAGAATTAAGCATTGCCAAACTATCTACATCTTCTGAAAAAATTATTTCTATTTGTTGCAAAGTTTTTACAAAAACATTTGTAATTTTCGGTTTTACGGTATCTATTTGCGTTTTCCAAATCGAATTTTTAAAACTTGGAGTTCCGCCTGTGCTGTCTTGCGAGGCTATGTAATTTGCAGATTTATTTAGGCAAATAGACGTAGGATTTATCATTTCCAAAGCCCAACCTCCATTTTTTTTAATCTCATTTCTATACCAACTATCGGAATATAACACATTGAAAATCAATTTGTTATCTTGGTCTAAAACTTTAATTTCTTCGCCTGCATTTGTCAAAGATAACATCGAGGAAACTTCCATAATTTTGTCTTGTAAAGACATAGCAAATAAATTTTTATTTCCCGTTGCAGTAATTAACACAAAATTATCGGGTTGCAAAACATAATCTTTTAGTGTGGTAGTAGTAGTTGCGTCTTGCAATTTTAGTCCAATTAATTGAAAAGCAGTTCTCGAATTGTTGTATAATTCGATATATTCTACATTTGGTAGATTTTTTACAGGGTCAGGGTCGGGCATAAGTTCCGAAATAATCAATTCATTTTGCTTAGGCTGTAGTGGTCTTTGAAAAGCTAAACTTTGCGAAAGCATTGTATTTCCTTGCCTATCTTTGACTCTTGATACGCCTAAAGTGTATGTAATATTTTGCTGTAAATTGCTATTTAATTTGAGTGTTACAGTCCGCAAATCTGTTCCTAAACTCGCATCTGTGATGCTAAAACCTGTAATTTGGTAGTGGTTTAAAGCCTCCGCAGTTGTAATATCTACATTTTTTGAGAACAAAACCAGCACTTCATTTGCTGAAATTGCAGAAACAGAAAGCACCGTTGGCAAACTCCTATCATCTATAAAAGTGGCAGTAGAAGCAGTCAAAAATTCATTACAATCTAAACCAAACCCTGATACAGTTAGTAAATAATTGCTATTTGGATTAATCATATTTCGCAACAATAATCTGACCATTGTGCTGTCATCTGTATTGCGTGTAATGCCTATTGGTTTGCCTATGTTGTTGTTAATCAAGTAGTTAGTTGTATCTAAAAGTGAAGGAAGTGGCACAACTTTGGAAAATTTTACATCAATTAATCTTGGCGAAATTACACTAACATTTTGAATAAAATTTTGTAAACCCAATATTGCACTTGTATTTGGATTGATAATATTTGCATTTATATCTTGTAAGTTGTTGATTAACAAGGTATTAGTTGAACCTATTGCAAAATTATTTGTAAAAATTAGGTCAATGACACTAAAATCTGTGCTATTTCGTCTTACTTGTGCAATCGTGTTATTTGTGATGGTGTAATTTGCTAAATTTTCGGCACTTGTTTGGGTAATTATCTCAGAAAAATACAATTTTATACTTTTGTTATCAATTACATGAATTTTATTTAAAGTTGGTTTTATGGTATTAAAATTTATAGTCGTAGGAACAATAATATTTTGTTGCCTATCTCTAATATTTTTTAAAGTAAGTGTATAATTTTGATTATCAAGTAATTGTGAAGTTGGTCTTAAAAAAACAGTTGTAAAATTTTTATCACAAATCCAAACCGAAACACAAGGCACTGTTGTAGTACCATTTAATTTTAGTTCATAATTTGCCAAATTTTCTACAGTTGTTTTATCCATAAACTCCGAAAAATACAATTCTATTAATCGCAAATTAACAATACTTAAATTAGGCGAAATTGGTGGAATTTTGTCATATACAAAGGGAATTGTGCGTGTGGTCATAATATTTCCGTTGGCATCTGTAACTTTAGTAACTCGTAAGGTATAATTTTTTCCTTGTACCATTGCCGAAGAAAACGTAAGATAAACTCGTGTAAAGTCTTGATTATCAAGCCTTGCTGAAGTTGGAAAACCAAATTCATTGTGTGTATAATTGTTGAGTAATTCTGCCGAAATTCTATCTACAGGCTCCGAAAAAATCAAGGTAATTTGTGTTGGCGAAACTGTAAGCAAACTATCTACCGTTGGTTTTCGTGTATCTACCATAAAATTTGTAGCCGAATACAAAACGGTATTTGCTTGATTATCTACGATATTTCGAGCAACAATTACCCGATTTGCGTTTTCAGAAATGGGTGCAGCAAACAACAAATGCACCAAATTTTTGTCGGTATCACGCACCGCAGCCACTACATTTGGCTCATTACAAACCGTATAATTTGCAGCATTTTGCGAACTTGCTATATTTACTTCCTCCGAAAAATATAAATCTAAAGCATCATTCGTAATAGGTACGCAGCGTATAAGGGCAGGCTGGCGGGTGTCTGTATGTGTAAAATTTTGGGTAATTGTTGGATTTGTATTGTTACTAATATCTGCTAAGTTATTGATAATCAAGGAATAAGATTGTGTGAAAATTAGTGGATTCGCAAAATTTAGCAAAACGGTTGTAGAATCTGGGTTTTGTAAAATTGCATTTTGTGGGTTTCCAATGCCATTATTTATCGTGTAGTTTGTAAGATTTTGGGCTTGTGTTTTGTTTAAAACTTCTGAAAATCGAAGTTGTATTTGCGTTGGATTGATGATAGTAAAATGTGTTAGAGTTGGTGGCAAAATATCGGGCAGTGCATTGGTGCTTCCGTTGATGCTTAAACTTTGTATTCTCCAATTTCCCGAACAATTTATAGCACCAAAACCATACAAACGAAATTCAATAAATCCAGATGTAAGGTTTGTTAGAGTTGGTGTAGTAATTGTGTTGGTTTGTGAGGTGGTAGCAGCAAAATTGATGGCTGTGGTGTTCAAATTTGTTGCAAAATTATCTATACTTGACCGTATGGCACAGGTTCTAATTCCGTTTGTATTTCTATCCGAAACTAAAACTAAGTTGCTAATTGTAAGCCTTTGTCCTGCGGGAATTGCTATAGAAAAACTGTAATAGCTTGTTTCTGAAATAGTTGTAAGATTTGTAAAATCTGTACTTGCTAATCTATCTGTTGCAGAGGCAGCCAAAATTCCGTTACTTCTTGTCAAGGCACTAACTTTTATATTTGGATTAGTGATGTTTGGACTTAATACACTGGTTGTTCCTGTTGTACCTATTGCAGAAAAATTGGCAAGTTGTGCAAATGTACTATAATTGCAAAAAAAGCAGAAAATAAAGAAAAATATGCTTACAAATTGCTTTTTTAGAGAATCTAAGTTTCCTACAAAATTTGGTTTTTTAGTTCGTATTTTAGGCAGCATTTGGGTTGAAATTTATAGTTGAAAACAAAAAAATCATTCAATAAACTTATTGAATGATTTTGAGATTAGCAAAAAAATAACTATTTTATTTCTTATAAATTTCGTCTAATTGTTTAGGTATTTGCTTTTTTACGTTGGCAAGGGTGCTTTTCGCACCTTGACAAGCGTAATTAAACCATTTTTTACGTTTGTCAAGGTGCAAAAAGCACCCTTGCCAACGTGCCTAAACAGTTATTAAAATTTATAACTATTTTATTTATGCAAATCTATCCAATCTGTAATTTCTACGCCAACTATTTCGTTTTTGGTAAATATTTGTCTATTATCTACTTTTACTTGCAATAATGTTTTGTCTATTAAAATGGTAATATCTTGCAAAATACCGCCAAAACGTACCTCTTGAATACTTGCACGAATGTTTGCATTTTCGGGATTTGTCAAACGAATATGTTCGGGACGTATGCTGATAATATTTTTTTGGCTTGGAAAATTGCCTACTACAGTTTGTATTTCTTTTGCTGTTTTTGTGCCATGTAATAAGTTTGCTTTTCCAAAAAACAAAGCTGTATAACTATCTTTTGGTTGGTGATAGAGGCTTTTTGGGGTTTCATATTGCAATAATTCCCCTTTTCTAAGCAAAGCAACTTTATCGGCAGTAAGTAATGCGTCTTTGGTATCATGGGTAACTAATACGGCAGTAATGCCTATTTGGCGTATAATTTGGCAAATTTCATCTCTCAACTGTTCTCTACGTATTTCGTCAAGATTGCTAAAAGGCTCATCTAATAACAATACTTGCGGTTGCGGTGCTAATGCCCTTGCTAAGGCTATACGTTGTTGTTGCCCGCCAGAAAGTTCGTGTATATACCGTTTTTCGTAGCCTAATAAGCCTACTAATGCCAATACTTCTTGAATTTTATTGCTACTATTTTTATCATTTGCTAATCCATAGGCTATGTTTTCTTTGACAGTAAGGTGTGGAAAAAGTGCATAATCTTGAAAAACCATACCTACTTTTCTAAATTCAGGTTTTATCCATTTTTTTTTGTCTGCAACTACTTGCCCATCTATAGAAATTTTGCCTTCTGTTAATGTTTCCAAACCTGCAATTAGACGCAATAAAGTTGTTTTTCCACAACCACTTTCGCCTGTTAGAGCCACAAAATTGCCTTTCTCGATAACTAAATCTATGTTTTGGACTGCATAATTGCCATTGTCCGTATATTTTTTTGCAATAGATTCTAAAATAAGCATATTAAAATTGGTAAAATGTAGTAAATGTTAATTTAATGAATAATGTAAGTTGTGTAATAGTAGTGCGTAGCTCCAGCTACGCACATTCTTGTTAGTAAAAATAGATTTTTTCTAGCAATATTCTTGTTTTTTACAGGACATAGGTGTAAAAAGTTACATAGTAGTGCGTAGCTCCACTATGTAACTTACATTAGCTATTTGATAACCCAAAATTGTGTTTAATTTTGGATATATTTTGAAAATTCCACAAAAAAATATAAAAATTCCAAAATATTTGTAATTTAGCAAAAAACTATCGAGCATATAAACATAAATAGCTATGGCAGCCGAAAAAGCAACAAAAAAAGAGAACAAAAAAGAGGTTTCGAAAGAAACAAAAGCACCTTTCTCTAAGGAAATGTACCTTACTTGGTACGAAAAAATGCAACTGATGCGTAAGTTTGAAGAGAAAGCTGGGCAGTTGTATGGTATGCAAAAAATCAAAGGTTTTTGCCATTTATATATTGGGCAAGAGGCTTGTGCCGCAGGAGCTATTACTGCACTTACCAAAGACGACAAATGGATAACTGCCTACCGAGACCACGCACACCCTTTAGGATTAGGTACTTCGCCTAATGCTGTGATGGCAGAATTGTATGCAAAAGCAACAGGTTGCTCGAAAGGTAAAGGTGGCTCGATGCATATTTTTGATAAGTCGGTTAATTTTATGGGAGGTCATGGCATTGTCGGTGGACAAATTCCATTAGGTGCAGGCGTTGCATTTGCCGAGAAATATATGGGTACTACCAATGTTTGTTTTGCAGCAATGGGAGATGGGGCAGTGCGTCAAGGGGCTATTCACGAGGCATTTAATATGGCAATGCTTTGGAAACTTCCTGTCATTTTTGTAGTAGAAAATAATGGCTATGCAATGGGAACTTCAGTGGCTCGTACTTCTAATGTTACAGACCTTTACAAAATAGGTTTGGCATACGATATGCCTTCGGAGCCTGTAGATGCAATGGACGTAGAAGCTGTACATTTGGCAGTAGCAAAGGCAGCCGAAAGAGCAAGAGCAGGCGAAGGTCCTACGTTTTTGGAAATGAGAACTTACCGTTTTAAAGGACACTCTATGTCTGACCCACAAAAATACCGTACAAAAGAAGAATTGGAATCTTACAAAGATAGAGACCCAATAGAACAAGTACGTACAAAATTATTAAAATATAATTTTGCAACAGAAGCAGAAATAGAAGCAATAGACGAAAAAATAAAAGCACAAGTAGAAGAATCGGTAACTTTTGCCGAAAATTCGCCATATCCAGCACCTGAAGAGGCTTTCAAAGATGTGTATATGCAAACAGATTACCCATATATTGTAGATTAATTTTGTACTAAAACCAACGTGGTTTTATCCAAAGATGTCATCTTTTTTTCAAAGATGACATCTTTATGTTCTGTTTTTTATAAAATTATTTTAGTTTTAGTATAATAATCATTTTTTTCGCAAAAGTTTCTGCAAATATTGCAAGAGCATTACTTTGTTATTGGCATTTACATTAACCAAACTAAAATCTGGTTCTCCACGTATATTTAGCCAACGCCACGTAAATTGCTCAATGGTTTGCTGTTTCCCATTATCAAACCACCAAGCAGTATAAATAATTTCTTTGCCTTTTTGCAAAGTTCCTGTATAAATTTCTACCCCTGAAATAGTTTCTTTGCGAAAATTTTTGAAAACATAGCCACTTCCTATCCAACAAACCATAGGGCTGTGGTCTGCCCCATAAAAACTTGTAACAGGTTTGTAATAAATTAGTGCTTCTTTATTTTCAAATTTTATCATTCCTGAAAGCAAAATTTCTTTCTTAAATCCGTTGATAGTTAGCTTATAATCTTTGTGTTTTGCAAGAGCAATGTCATTTTTATACAAAAAAGTTCCACGCACAAATACCAGCATAAATAGCAAAATATTACAGAAAATTAGATATTTGCCCAAAAAATTTTCGTTTGATTTTGTGTTTGCAAAGGAATTTGCTGATAGATTTTTGTTTTGTGCATAAGGATAAAAATGTAAAAATAGAAATAAAGGTACAAGCACATAAACCAATAAACATAACATTCCGATAGCGTCATGCAAGGGATTTTGTGGCAAAATATGAAAAATAACAATTAACAAAATTCTAATTAAATTACTTATACAACTTAAGCCTAAAATCAACAAAGAAAATCCCATAAACTGCCCAAATGTCCAAAGTTTTTGGCGTTTTTTTTCGGCATATCCTAACACAAAAAAACCAATGAGATAAGAAGTAAAAATTGTTTTCAAGCCCATACAAGCTGCATCTACCGAAAATTCTTTGCCATCTATCACTATCAAATTGCCCATTGCTTCAATCTTAAAACCAATAGTATACAACATAGTAGCTGCTAATTCGCTGATTTCCAAACGAATAGGTATTCCAAAAGTATTACTCAAATAGGCAAAAAAAGTAGAAACAAGCAATAAAATAGCAAAAGGCAAATAACTTATTTTCCCAACAATAGTTTCTAAAGCAAATAAAAAGGCGGCTATAACCGTAAAATAAAATAGAGATTTGATAGGAAAAAACCAAGACAAAATAAGGCATAACAAAGCAAAATACGCATAACGAAAACTAATTAAATGCTGTTTTATTTCTTCTTTTATTTCCTTATTTTTAGGTAAATTTGTAGTAGCATTTGTGTATAAATTTGTGTATAAATTTGTGTATAAATTTGTGGGAATAGTTGTAATTTTTTCTGTGCTTTTGTTTGCTAAAGTACAAAGATATGGCAAACCCAAAAGAGCCAAAAAACTCAGGGTATCTGCCACAAAATAATCACGCAAAAACAAATATCCTATGGCAAAATATCCCACTGTAAACCAAAAAACTAATAAATTTTGGCTGTAACGCAAAGCTGCAAAGTAAAAAATTCGTAGGTAAAGCATAGAAATAATAGTTTGGATAAAATGATTGTTACTATAATTTTTTGTTGTAAATGTGAGTGTGAAGATGTAATCTTAAAAAAGATTACATCTTTAAGTTCTGTAAGCAACTATTTTCTATTTTTTCCAAATCAAATACGCAAATACCACTAAAACCGAAATAATTAACAACCATTCGTGAGGCTCTGGCACTGCTCCTGAGGCTTTCATCGAGGCATTTTGCAAACTATTTTCGCTGGCTTTGATGCCAAATCTATCGTAATCTTTCTGCGTTTCTAATACGACCAAACTCGACAAAGGAGAAACAATATAGGCTGTGGAGGCTTCTTTTAGTAAGTTATCTTCGATATAATTGTTGCTAAAATAATTGGCAGCTATTTGTCGCATAATATTGTTATAGGCATATAAACGTAACAAATGGTCGGGTGCGGTGCTTGCTCGTGTGTTGTTTGTTGTTGTTTCTTGCAATTTTATTTCCGCATTATTCAATACAACTGTATTGCTATCTTCTTGATTTTCAACAAATTGCTTGTTTTTTATTACAGTTTCCAAACTTTCTATATTGCCAAAATCATAGACAAAAGTCCGCAATTCTTTCAAAGTTTTGAGATATGGCGACAAATTTTCACCAATATTATATAGCCGAATTTGTCCTGCGTTGCTATTTTTATTTTTGTTTAGATATTTTTTCAACTGTTCAGCAAAAATACTATTTTCCAAATCTTTTATATTGGGTGATGGCATTTCTGCTTTTGTTATTAGCAAAGCCGTTGCAGGATTTTGGATTAAATAAATTGGAAATAAGCTAAAATTTAATTTCTGTGTTTGTTCAAAAATAGCCTCTTTGTTTTGTGTAGTAATTTGGACAAGTTTGTTGTTGTAGGCATAAATTTCTGTGTTTTTTGCCAACGCCAAAACAGTTTCAAATTCTGTTTTTGACCACGCATTATTCAAATCTACGTATATTTTGTCGGCTACAAAAGGCTGATATTTTTTGTGGTATTCTTGCACTTGATAGGTTTTGTTTTGGAAACTAAAACCTTCTGTAGCAAGTTTTTGTGTGGCAAAATGCACTTCCCAATACGGTTTAAAATTGCCTTCGTAGTAATAATTATTTAGCTCTGCATTATCTGTGCTAAAGGGCAATTCCAATGCTGTAACATCTTTTGTAAATTGAATTTTGATATTTTCTGTAGTATTTTCGGTGCTGTGTCCTTGAAAATAAATGCTTTGATAGGTTAATTTTTCGCCATTTTTTAGCAAAGGTGCAGTAACCCCGATTTTAAATTGGCGGTCTTCTTCGGAAGTGCAGGGAAAAACTCTCACCGTAACCGTATTGCCTTCCTGCCAATGCACCACTGAAGGGTCACGAGCCACAACTCTTGATTCTACACCAACAATGGTTTTATAGGCAGAATCTGCTTTTGCTTTGCTGGTCAAATAGCCTTTTTGTTCTACCCCTGCTATCCATAAAGACAAGGAACTCACTACGCCCCCTTCAGGCAAATGAAAAGTATATAATGCTTCTTGTGGATTTTCCCATCTTTCTGCTTTTTTGTAATGTATTTTGATAGTTTTTTCGGTATATGCCATGCGAAAATCAGGGTAAATTCTTGCGTAAGTGCTAACATTGGCAGTAGATAAATTATCTCCATTCCAGAGTTTTTCTTGTGCTTGGTGGCGTGCATCATAACCTGTTCGCAAAATTTGGATACAATCTTGGTCAGAAATACTCACTTCGGGGCTTGTCCAACGTGCAATAGTTACTAAAGGGTCATGCAATCTTGCTGCATCAAAAGAACTATTTGGCAAGCCAAACCAATTTGTATTACTTCCCCAACCTTCTACATAGACCAAATTGCTTTTAAAAACTCTTTCACTAATCCAATTATGCGACATTTTTTGGCAAGCATAAATCCAATTTGGTACTTCGGTACTTTCATTGAGTTCGTTGCGGTTATAGGCTTGTTGAATTTCTTTGCTTGTTTGCGACCATTTAGTAGCAAAATTAATTGCAAAAAGTATTGGCAAAACCATTCCAACCACAAAACTAATGGCATATAATTCTTTTTCGGCGTAGGCACGTAGGGCAATGATTGCCAAAATAATACAGAAAATAAGGGGAATAAAAGTGTGTAATGAAATACCTATTACAAAACTTGCCACAATTCCAATGCCATAGATAGGCAATAAATAGATAGACAAATAGGCAAATAATGTAAAACTTGCCCCCAAAAAAATATATAAAATAGCTTGGCTTGTAGCAGGCAATAATTCCCGAAAAACATATACAATAAGCACCGAACAAGCACTAACTAACGCCACAGAAAACCACAAAACAGAGTCTTGAAAAACTCGCATTTCCCGATTGAGGGCATAACAACTAAGCAAAGACAAAATAAGCCATAAAATAGTATGGGAAAGTTTTGGGTTTTCCTTATATTTCCAAAACCTATATACATTATTGGCAACAAAAAAGTACACAAATGCTATAGCATAATGTATAAAAAACAAACTCATCTTGCCACTTTCATCTATATTCTGCCCAAAATTGAAGATAGGAATACAGAATAACAAGCCCGAAATAAGCAATAAAACTAAGCCTGTAATAAATTTGGTATCTAATATTTTCTCTATTGTGTCCATAGAAATTGTTTGGTTTGAAGTTAAAAAGAACTTTGTATGGCAAAGTAAAAAAATAAAATTTACATTTCCAAAAGAACTTTGAATTTCAAAGTAAAATATTTTTTCGCTTAAGTAATGTAGTAGTGCATGGTAGTTGTGTAGCAACTGTATATTTGCCTTCAGGCGAATGATATGTATTAGAGATTATTAAAGTTTGTAGCATAGACTTTAGTCTGTGTTTGTAAAGTATTGGTAATCAAGGACTTACAGGAACAGATTAAAGTCTATCAGCAATTCCCACTTTGACTAATTAATTGATAATCAAGTATTTAACTCGTTTTTTTGCATTTAGTAATTTGTTGATAATCAATGAATTACCTAAAA